>CAYYOE010000053.1:1586-14613 GCA_964473055.1 uncultured Rhodobacterales bacterium
AGGCTCTGGCTCGGGCTCTGGCTCTGGCTCAGACATAGCTTCGGCGTCCGGGGTCTCGGTCGCAGGTTCCGACAGCAGGAATTCCAGAAGCTCTTCCATGGTCTCGACCGGTTGCCCGTCGGGGCCCTGACAGGGCAAATCCCCCCCGGCAACACATTCGGGCAGGTCTTGCGCGCGCAACTGCGCAGGGAACGGCAGGGCCAGCGCCAGAACCAGGGTCAGCGATGTCGTGCAGCGCAGTCCGCGCCGGATCGGGTCTTGCATCGGGGTCCTCCGTTTCGCACCGGGTGCCAGTTCAGCAACGTGCAATACAACCTTGCGGTTCCCTGCACAGGCCAAATCCGTGTGACCGGCGGGAAGCCGCCGCATGGACCACGCGCCGCAGCTGGGGTATTCGGAACGCAGGAGGAGACCGCCATGAACCTCGCCACGCCCGTGAAAGCCAAGGACGCCCCCGATCTTGGCAGATTCGCCTGGGACGACCCCCTGCGCCTGGACGACCAGCTGACGGAAGAGGAGCGAATGCTGCGCGAAGCGGCACATGCCTTCGCACAGGACCGCCTGGCCTCGCGTGTCACCGCCGCATGGCGCGACGAGGCAACCGATCCTGCGATCTTCGCCGAGATGGGGGCCGCCGGCCTGCTGGGCGTGACGATCCCCGAAGACTTCGGGGGACTGGGCGCGGGCTATGTCGCCTATGGCCTGATCGCGCGCGAGGTCGAACGCGTCGACAGCGGATACCGCAGCATGATGAGCGTGCAGTCCTCGCTTGTGATGTATCCGATCCACGCCTACGGCACCGACCGCCAGCGCGCCCGCTACCTGCCGAAGCTCGCCAGCGGCGAGTGGATCGGCTGTTTCGGCCTGACCGAGCCGGACGCCGGGTCTGACCCCGCCGGGATGAAGACCGTCGCGCGAAAGGTCGACGGGGGCTATGTGCTGAACGGCGCGAAGATGTGGATCAGCAATGCCCCCATCGCCGATGTCTTCGTCGTCTGGGCCAAGTCCGAGGCGCATGGCGGCAAGATCCGCGGCTTCGTGCTGGAGAAGGGCATGCGCGGCCTGACCGCGCCCAAGATCGGCGGCAAGCTGTCGCTGCGCTCCTCGATCACCGGCGAAATCGTGATGGATGGCGTCGAAGTCCCCGAGGATGCGCTCCTGCCGGGGGTCGAGGGGCTGAAGGGCCCCTTCGGATGCCTCAACCGTGCGCGCTACGGCATCAGCTGGGGCGTGATGGGCGCGGCCGAGGCCTGCCTGCACACCGCGCGCCAGTACGGGCTTGACCGGCGGCAGTTCGGCAAGCCTTTGGCCCAGACGCAGCTTTATCAGAAGAAGCTGGCCGACATGGCGACCCAGATCGCCCTCGGCCTTCAGGCATCCCTGCGCGTGGGCCGCCTGATGGACGATGCGCAGGCCGCACCCGAGATGATCAGTCTGATCAAGCGCAACAACTGCGGCGCGGCACTGACGATCGCGCGGGATGCGCGCGACATGCTGGGTGGCAACGGCATTTCCGATGCCTTCCCGGTGTTCCGTCACATGGCGAACCTGGAAACCGTGAACACCTATGAGGGCACGCACGACGTCCACGCCCTGATCCTGGGCCGCGCGATCACCGGGCTGCAGGCCTTCTTCTAGGCCTTCGACGGGCATGAAGTATCCTCGGGGGGCGCCTGTCGCAGTCAGGCGGCGGGGGGCAGACAGCCCCCCGTCCCCGGCGACGACAGCGCGGCAAGCATCGGCAATCCGAGCCGGATTCCCAATCCGCGCCGGATCGGCTAGTGTTGCGCAAGGCCGGGCGCGAGACCCGGTCCATCGCGGGCAGTCCAACCGATGAATACCAACGCTGACGGCACCGACCCGGATCGCACCGGTCGAAACAACGCAGGCCCCGTCGATATGGGCCCCGTGGAAGCGGGCCCCGAAGTCACGGGTCCCGCCATCACGGACCCAGCACTGCCCCCCGATCCCGCGGGCGGCTGGTCGCGCCAGGTCGTCACCCTGCCCCGCGCGCTCGCCGTCCCGCCCGCCACGTCGGCCATGGTCCAGCCCGCGGGCGTGCTGGCCGCCGACGGCACGCCCTGCGCCCTGGCTGCCACATGGCGCGGCCCCCGCCCGATGATGACCCCGCCCGACCCTCCCGGCGCGGCGCCCGCACGGTTGCCCGGGCGGCACCTCTATGCCGGGCAGCTCTGGGCCCATTTCGGGCATTTCCTCTGTGAAAGCCTGCCCCGGCTCTGGGCGCTCGACCACCCCGATCTTCGCGCCACGCCGCTCGACGGGATCGTGTTCCTTCCGAAACGCCCCGGCCGCGTCGAGGCGCTGAGTGGCTGGCAGCACGAGATGTTCAGCCTGCTCGGCATCGACCTGCCGATCCGTGTGCTCGACCGGCCGACCGAGGTCGAGCACCTGGTAGTGCCCGGCCAGGGCTTCGGCATCGGTTCGATGTTTGCCGGCACACCCGAGTTCCGCAGCTTCATCCAGGATCGTTTCGCCCGGAACGTGGCGGCAGACGGGACGGATCGGCTGTATCTGTCGCGCTCGGCCCTCGGAGGCGCCGAAGGTGGCATCCTGTGCGAGCGGCGGATCGAGGAGAACCTGCAGCGCGCGGGCTACACGGTGTTCCATCCCCAGCAGCATTCGATCGCCACGCAGGTCGCGGCCTACCGCGCGGCGCGGTCGGTCGTGGGGCCGGACGGGTCGGCGTTTCACATGCTGGCCTTCGCCGATCCCACCCCGAAGGACGTGGCCGTCATCCTGCGCCGGTCCTCGGGCGTGCCCGATGGTATCGCAACCCACATCGCGGGCTTCACCGGACGCGCCCCGCGCCTGATCGACGCGCTGGTGGCCGACTGGGTGCCGAAAGGCACCGGGCGGGCGAACCGCAACGCCTTCGGGCAGGTCGATTTCGCGCGCCTTCAGGCCGAACTTGCGGCGGCGGGGTTCATCGAAGACGCTGAACCCTGGGCCGCGCCGCGGTTCCGCGAGATCCGGGCCGAGGCCGCAGGGCGCACCGACGCCAAGCGCGGCATAGCGCTCGTGCGCCGCCTTCGGCCCGGGACGAAGGCGGCGACGGGCGGCAAGGCAGCGTCACCTTCATGACCCCGTCGATCACCGCCATCACCTGCGTCAAGAACGAGGGTCCGTTCCTTCTGGAATGGATCGCCTACCACCGTGCGGCGGGGGTAACGGGGTTCCTGTTCTATTCCAACGACTGCACCGACGGAACCGATGCACTCCTCGACGCGCTGGCGGCACGCAGGATCGTCACGCACCTGCCGAACCCTGCGCAGGGACGCGCCTACCAGATGGAGGCGCTGAAGGCCGCAGCAAGGCACCCGGCGGTCATCGGGGCGGACTGGGTGCTGGTGACCGACGTGGACGAATATCCGGATATCCACGCGGGTCATGGCACCTTCGCCGACCTGATTGACGCCTGTGGCAACCCACAGGCGATCTCCCTGCCCTTCCGTTTCGTTGCGAACGGCGGGGTAGAGGCATTCGAGGATTCCCCGATCATCGCGCAGTTCCTGCACGGCCACGACCCCGACATCTGGGGTGCCGAGACAGCGATCGAAGTCAAGACACTGTTCCGGCGCGACTTTCCGCTGCAATACATCGGCGCGCACCGACCCTTCGTGAAACGCGGCGCCGATCCCGACGCAATCGCCTGGACCGACGGATCGGGCCGCCCGGTGCCCCGCGATTTCGCGGCCGCCAGCCGCAAGCGCCGCATCCGCGCCTTTCCGGCCGCCGGGACGCGCGTGCACGCCACGTTGAACCACTACGCATTGCGCTCGCTCGACAGCTACCTGGTGAAGCTCGACCGGGGCGACGTGAACCGCGAGGGCCGCGCCTTCGATCTGGCCTACTGGCGCGCGCGCAACGACGGCGGTTGCGAGACCCGGTCGATCCTGCGCCATCTGCCACGAACCGAGGCCGAGATCGCACGCCTGCGCGCAGACCCCGAAGTGGATCGCCTGCACCAGCTATGCGTGGATCGCCACCGGGCCAAGGCCGCCGAGATGCGCGCGCGGGAACCGGACCTGGTGGCCGCCTTGCGGGCCGCGCCTACCGTGCCGGTCGCGGAAGAGGCGGCCTTGCGCGCCCTGGGGCTCTGGCATGCGGCCTAGGATCATGAACCTCGGGCTGCCCAAGTCGGGCACCACGACCTTGGGTCAGGCGCTGTCGGCGGCGGGGCTGCGGGTGGCCGACTGGAAGCTGCGCGCCGGGCAATCCACAGTGCGGGGCTATGTGGGCCGCCTTATGTATGACGGCTGGTTTGCCACGGGCGATCCCTGGCGGCATCTGGGTGACTTCGATGCCGCGACCGAGTGTTCGATCGTCCGCGACGGTCTGAACCTCTGGCCGCAGACCGACTGGGGGCTGATTTCTGCCCTGCGCGACCGTCATCCTGGGATGCGGTTTCTCCTGACGGTTCGCCCGGCCGCGCGGATTTCCGACAGCATGGGCCGGTGGTCGAACCTCGGGCGGCGGCGGCTGCCCGATGCGGCGGTGCCCGGCCTGCCCGAAGGCTATGGCGCGACCGACGACCAGCGCATCCGCTGGATCGAGGGGCACCACGCCTTCTGCCGCCAGGTCTTTGCGGGATCCGACGACTTTCTGGAACTGCCGATGGAGGCGCCGGACGCCCGCGACCGGCTGGCCGCATTCCTGGGGATCGACCTGCCCTGGTGGGGGGTGGCCAATGCCAACACCCGGCGGGTGGCCGGGGAAGAATGAAGATCATTCTCGACATCACGCCCGCGGCCTGCGGCGCCGTCGCGTGGCAGGCAGTGCTTGCCGCTTCGCGCGAGACGCTGCGCGGCCATGGTGCGGTCTATCCCGAAAGCCCGGGCAGCCGGAACCATGCGCGCCTGCTGATGGCGGCAAGCGACCCCGCGCGCCCCGACGCGCTGCGCTGGGTGCGCGGGTTCGGGCCGCCTGAGAAACAGGCGAGCCTCGCCGAGACGGTGGCAGCAGACCTGCAGAGGGAGTTGGCCGGCGCCGAGGCGGCGATCCTGTCCTGCGACGGCATGGCGTCGGCCCTGCCCACGCCCGGCGAGGTCACGCGCCTGGCGGCTCTGCTGCGGCCACTTGGCCCTGTGTCCGTCGTGGCGCGGGTGGGCGAACCGTCCCGGGCGCTGGCGGCGCACTATGCCGCGCAGGTAATGCTGGGGCGCACGGCGGACCTGTCGGTCGAACTGGGTCTGGCGGACGGTGGCAACTGGGCTGCAGCATCGCTGGCGCTGCAGGCGGACCACGATCCGACGCGCAACAGGTTCGCCGAGGTGCAGGCACCGCCGGCATGGCTTGACCCGATGTGGCTGGTTGACCTTTGGGACGGGGCCTTCGGCGCGGGCGCGGTCACGTTGCATCCGTCGGGGCCACCCACACCCGCAACCATGGCAACGCTCTTTGGCCTGCCCGAGGCGGCCTTTGCCGAAGCGGTCGCTGCCCCAGCCGAAGTCGCCCTTCCCCCGGCCACCCATCTGGAGCGGGTGCGACTGGTCAATCCCTATCTCGAGGCGGCGCTGACAACGGGCCGGGCGATCCCCCGTCCGCTGCGGCGCAGGATTGTCGATGCGCTGGCCAGGCCCGGTCCGCCGCTCGACCCGGGCGTGCTGGCGCCGGTCGCACAGGCCCTCGCCCCGCGCATGGCCGAGGCCGCCGCGCGGTTCCCGGCGCTGGCCGCCGTGCCACCATCACCGGGTCCGGTGCCCTTCGCTGCCACCGATCCCGGGCCGGGGTTCCGGGCCAGCCAGTGGATGGGCCTGCTCCTGCCCCGTATCGATGCCGAGACCGCGCAGCCGGCACCGGCCCCACCCGACCTGCGGACAGCGACATCACCGCTGCCCGACCCCGCGCGCGCGATCCTGTTGCGCCTGCGGGGCACGCGCTTTGCGCCCCGGTCGGGGCAGGATGAGCCTGACCTGCCTGCCTTTCCCGATACCCCCGGCCCGACCACCGGAACGGTGATCGTCGCCTGCATGAAGAACGAGGCCCCCTACATCGTCGAATGGATCGCCCACCATCGGTCCATCGGGGTGGACCGGTTCCTGATCTACACCAACGGCTGCGAGGATGGGACCGACGCGATCCTGAACCGCCTGGACGCGATGGGCGTGGTACAGCACCGGACAAATGACGACTGGCGCGGCAAGTCGCCCCAGCAGCACGCCCTGAACCGCGCGATGGAAGAACCCGCGGTCCGCAACGCGGACTGGGTCCTGCACATCGACGTGGACGAGTTCGTGAACGTGCGCACGGGCGACGGCACGCTGGCGGCGCTGCACGCGGCGCTGCCGCCGGACACCAGCGCGGTCGCGCTGACCTGGCGCCTGTTCGGCCATTCCGGCGTGACGGCCTTCGAAGATGACCCGGTGATGGAACAGTTCACCCGCGCCGCCCCCCGTCACTGCCCGAAACCCCACACCGCCTGGGGCTTCAAGACACTGGTGCGTCCCGACGGGGCCTATGCGAAGCTGTCCTGCCACCGCCCGCAGAAGTTGTCCCCCGGCATGCGCGATCGGGTTTTGTGGGTGAACGGTTCGGGCCAGCCGATCGGTGACGCGATCAAGGACCGAGGCTGGCGGTCGGACCTGACGACGATCGGTTATGACCTGGTGCAACTGAACCACTACGCGCTGCGGTCGGCCGAAAGTTTCCTGATCAAGCGCCAGCGCGGGCGTGCGCTGCATGTGGACCGCACCATCGGCCTGAACTACTGGATCCGCATGGACTGGAGCCACGAGACCGACCGCTCCGCCTTGCGCCACCTGCCCCGGATGCAAGCGGAACGCGACCGCCTGCTGGACGACCCGGCCTTGGCCGACCTGCACCGCCACGCGGTGGACTGGCACCGAACGAAGGCCGCCGAACTGCGCGCGACGCCCGAATTCGCGGACTTGTTCGCCGCGGCGACAGCCCTTCGGCTGACCCCGCTGGAACGCGCGGCCTGGGCCCTTTCGCTGGACATGGAGAGCTGACGTGGACACCGAAGACAGCGCCGCCATAATTGAAAGCAAGGGCCTGCTCTTTCCCCTTGATCGCGCGATCCTGAAGCAGCGCACCCGGCGCAACCTGCGGGCCGGCACCTACGAGGCGAAAGAGACAGCCGCCGTGCTTGCCACCGTGAAACCCGACGACCGCGTTCTCGAACTGGGGGCCGGGATCGGCTACATGACGGCCCTCATGTCGCGCCACATCGGCCCTGCGGCGATCGCCTCGGTCGAGGCGAACCCGCGACTTCTGCCCTATATCGCGCAGGTCCACGCGCTGAACAATGTGACCGGCGCGAAGGTCCTGCACGGGATGCTGGGGCCTGCGGCAGGCACCGCGCCGTTCTACCTGCGCGACGATTTCCTGGGATCGTCCGAGGCCGACTTCGTGGGCGAGGGCAAGGCAACCCCGTCCGAACGTGTCGAGGTGCCGGTCCTCGACGCGGGTGAGGTCGTGGCATCGGTGCGCCCCACGGTGCTTGTCTGTGATATCGAGGGTGCGGAAGCGCAGGTACTGCCGCTTCTGGACATGACCGATCTGCGTGCCGCGATCGTCGAGTTGCACCCGCAGTGGGTGGGCGCCGCAGGGGTGGCTGCGGTCTTCGACGCCATGTCCCGCGCGGGACTGACCTATTTTCCAAGAACCTCGCAGGGCAAGGTCGTGACGTTCCGGCGGGACTTCTAGGTGGAGGTTTGCGCGATCCTCACCGTCAGGAACGAAGGTGCGTTCCTTCTCGACTGGGTGGCACACCATCTGGCCTGCGGGGTGACACGGTTCGTGGTGGCGTCGAACGACTGCGACGACGGGACGGACGCGATGCTGGACCGGCTGGCCAGTGTCACCGGGCAGGTCGCCCACCTGCGCAACCCGGGCCCGTGGAAGCGCGGCGTGCAGTTCGCGGCGCTGGATCTGGCCGCACGGCACCCGTTCGTGACGGCGTCCGACTGGATCCTGCCGCTGGACATCGACGAATTCGTGAACGTCCATGTGGGCGACCGGACGATCCCGGCGCTGATCGCCGCCTGCCCGGAGGCCACGGCCATCGCGCTGACCTGGCGGCTGTTCGGGAATGCGGGCGTCGTGGCCTATCAGGACAGCCCGGTGCCCGACATCTTCACCCGCGCGGCACCTCCCGCCCTACCCTGGCCGTGGCGGGCCCACCTGTTCAAGACCCTCTACCGTAACGACGGCACCTACGGCCGCCCGGGCGTCCACCGCCCCCGCGCGCCCGATCCGGCGCGTCTGGCGTCAGCTGTCTGGTCGGACGGGTCCGGGAACAGGCTTGCGCCGCAATTCGCACGCACGGGCATGTTCACTCCTCCGGGCAGCGACTGCCACGGACTGGTGCAGCTGAACCATTATCCCCTTGGCGCGGTCGAAAGCTTCATCCTGAAGGCCGACCGCGGCCGCGCGGTACATGACGGGGACCGGCTGGGCATGGACTACTGGGTGGACCGCAACTGGTGCGATGTCGTCGATGCCTCGATCGCAGCCCAGGCCCCGGCGCGCAATCGGGTGAAGGCCGGGCTGCTGGCGGACCCGGATCTCAAGCGGCTGCATGGGGCGGCCGTGGATTGGCGCGGGGCCCGATTTGCAGCGCTCATGGCGGCAAGCGAAGCCACCCGTGCGCTTTACGCCCGGTGCCTGATGGCCGGTCCGTCGAGGGTGCCGGGGCACGGTGAACTGGCCGAATTGCACAGGCACACGCGGTCGGGCACCCGATAGCCACAGTTTCCGGCCGCGAAATTCACAGTGCGTTCACCAATCAGTTATTGTCGAGCGGAACGCGGGCAGTCACTCTGCATCGGGCCGGAAACGGCTTGGGGGGATGGAGTATTGTGTGGTGAGTGACAGCGGCCGCCGAGAGGCGACGCCTGCGGTGTCGAGCGATGCCGACTGGTTGGCGCGTCTTGATGTCCTTGGGGAAGAGCGAGGGTACTTTCAGACGGTAGGCCCGCGGCACAGCGCGGTCTTCACGGACGAAGGGCCGATCCTGCTGGTGACCTTCGAATCGATCGCTGCGATCCGCGCACGCGATCCCGAAGGCGTCCCCGAGGGCTTTGCCCTGGCAGACTCGCATGGATGGTCGCACCTTGCCCTGATCGCACATCATGAAAGCTGGTTTCGCGATCCGGCGGTCTACAGCTACTTCGACCGACTGATCGACGAAGGCTTCTTCGAGGATTTCGACCGCGTGATCCTGTACGGCACCGGGATGGGCGCCTATGCCGCCTGCGCGTTTGCCGTGGTGGCGCCGGGCTCGGCTGTCGTGGCCGTGGCGCCGCAGGCCACGCTCGACCGGCGGATGGTCGACTGGGACGACCGGTTCCCGCAAACCCGGCGCATGAACTTCGGCGATCGCTATGGCTTTGCTCCGCTGATGGTCGAGGCGGCAGATGAGGTCTTTCTGTTCTATGACCCGGCCGAGAAGGAGGACGCGATGCACGCCAGCCTCTTTGCAAGTTCGCATGTCGAGAAGATCCGTTGTCCGCGGTTTGGCGCGACCCTGGCCGAGGACCTGCGCCTGATGCGGGTGATGCCAGAGGTGCTGGAACTTGCGGGCCGGGGACGGCTGACGCCGCGCGCGGTGCATCGCCTGATGCGTGTGCGGCATCGCTATGCGCCGTATCTTCGCAGTTGCCTGAAACGCCTGGTTCAAGGTCGCAGGCCCTGGTTGACCGGGCTTCTGTGCAGGTCGGCCGTGCGGCGGGGCGGCGGCAAACTGTTCCAGCAGCACCTGGAAGCCGCCGAGGCGGACCTGGCCCGGCAGGGGCGTACCTTGCCGCCGCCACGCCTGCGCCGCCCGGTCTCGCAGCCGCAGGGCCAACCTTGACCGTCTGATCGAAGCTGGCCATCCGGTGCCCGGGTGGCTCTCGTGGCAGATCCGGGCGGGGTAGGCGCACGGGCGTTGCAGGAGGGGCCGAAGGTCCGCTCTGTTCGCGCGGAGAACCCGCACAGTCCCCTGCCGCCATGCAAGAAAGCCGGGAAACAACACTCCGGCGTCCAGTGCTTGCAGCTATTCGGCCGCCACCGGGTGCAGGTCCAATCCGCCGTCGCGTTCAAGGAAGGCGACGATTTCGGAAACACCGACGCCGTGGCGCAGCCGCGCCATGACAAAGGGGCGCTGCCCCCGCGCGGCGCGCGCGTCCGAGTCGAGCATCGCTGGGTCGACGCCCACATGCGGTGCAAGGTCGGTCTTGTTGATCACCAGAAGATCCGACCGCGTGACCCCTGGACCCTTCTTGCGCGGGATGTCCTGCCCGGCGGCCGTGTCGATGACATAGATCGTCAGGTCCGCAAGCTCGGGGCTGAAGGTGGCGGCCAGGTTGTCACCCCCGGATTCGATCAGGATCAGGTCGAGGTCGGGAAAGACGCGCGTCAGGTCCGCCACGGCGGCCAGATTGATCGAGGCATCCTCGCGGATCGCGGTATGCGGACAGCCGCCGGTTTCCACGCCGCGGATCCGGTCTGCCGGCAGGACCTGCGCGCGCACAAGATAATCGGCATCCTCGCGCGTATAGATGTCGTTCGTGATCACGGCCATCGAACAGCGCGCGGCCAGCGCCCGGCACAACTGTTCGGTCAGCGTCGTCTTCCCGGCGCCGACCGGACCTCCGATGCCGACACGCAAGGGGCCGTTCGGGCTGGTCATGTGCGGTACAACCTTGTCTCCATCGTCTCGTGGGCCATCGCCGAGATGTCGCCGCGCAGCGCAAAGGTTCCCATCTGTTCCGGCGGGGACTCTGCGGCCTCGATCGCCACGGCCAGCAGGATCGGATGCAGCCGCGACAGCACCTGCTGGCCTTCGGTCTGGCCAAGCGGGACAAACCGCACGGCAACGGAAACGAGCCCGCCTGCGAAGGACTGCAGATACAGCGCGGCCACGTCGGATGGTGGCAGATCCAGC
The DNA here is from genome assembly GCA_964473055.1 of uncultured Rhodobacterales bacterium. Taxonomy (GTDB): domain Bacteria; phylum Pseudomonadota; class Alphaproteobacteria; order Rhodobacterales; family Rhodobacteraceae; genus UBA996. Next base: position 12,496 of record CAYYOE010000053.1, read on the forward strand.
ATCCGGGCAGCAACGCCAACGGCAACCGGCAAGGGCCGCGGCGGTTGCGACTGGCCGGTGATCGCCGAGACGGTGGCGGCGAAGGCAGCCCCCTGCGCCTCTGTCTCTTCCTGCCGTTCCCGGCTTGCGGCCATGGCGCGCGCCAGCGCCGCCAGCCTGTCGGCGTCTCCGCCAGTCATCGTTGCCACCAGAAGCGATGCGTCCAGCCGGCCTGCGCCATACATCACCGTATCGGCAACCCAGCACTCCAGGGCATCGGCATCCTGCACCTCGCCAGCAGCGATGACTTGCTCCAGTCCGTGCGAATAGGCGAAGGCCCCGGTCGGGAAGGCGGGCGACAGCCATTGTGCCAGCCGCATCAGGTCGGCCGCGGGCCGGGTGGATGCCCTGGTCTCAACCATGACCGTGTCCTTGGGAATGGCTATGGTCACTGGCATGTGAATGCCCATGATCATGGGCATGCCCGTGGCCATGATCGTGCCCCATCGGGCGCCCCAGGCCATAGGCGCCGCGCTCGGGCCGGAACGGCCCGGTCACGCGGTCCAGGACCGCGCCAAGCCCGGTCAGCATGGCTTCCAGCACATGATCCTGCCGGATCACCAGCCGGTCGGCATCAATCTGGCAGGGCGTGTGCCGGTTTCCGACATGCCAGGCGAGACGCGCGAGGTCGCCCCGAACCTCCACCAGCGCTTCGTCGGCCGCGGCGACCTCGATCAGCCGCCCGTCGGGCAGTTCGAACCGATCACCCACATCAAGGCCCGTCACCTGGGGAAGGTCCACAAGGAACTCTGCCCCGTCGTCAGTCATCAGACGCCGTCGGCGCAGAAGGCGCGCGTCATAGTCTAGAACAACACGTCCGGCGGTCGGCCGTTCCGGGCCATGACCCGCCCTGTGCAGGGATGTTGCGGTTGCAAGTGCAGCGGTCGGCAAGCCTGTCATGCCCGCCCACCCGCGCCCGTGATCAGACGTACAGCCGATCCCGGAAAACATGCAGCACGATGGTGTCGCGCGTCAGCCCGATTGCTTCGAGTTCGGCATCTGTCTTGGCCATCAGCACTTCGACCTGCGCCGTCCGCGACCGGGCCTCGGCAAAGCGTTCGACGAACGCCCAGAAGCGCGACCAGGTGCCCGGGCCTTTGGCCGTGGCGATGTTTGTGGTTAGCGTAGCCATGGGAAACCCCTCGTGACGTTGTGTAAGGTTCCCTCCCCTGCCATGCAATATGGGTCAGCCAGGCTGACGTGGCCAGCGCCGGAGTGGCATGGCCGCCTTGCAGTTGCAGCATGGCTGTCAACATCCTGATAACCTTGTCTCCTTCCAGATCGATCAATTGGTCCCGGCCAGTTCGATGGACACCGGGGTGTAGAGGTCGGGTGGATCACCGGGCTCGGAATAGGCGCGGAACACGGCGATCCCCAGATCGGGCAGCCAGTCGAAGGCCAGCGAATGCTCGCCGTCGGGGTCGACCTCGCGCAAAACGATCAGAACGCTGTCATAGCCGCAGTCACCATAGTCCACGCGCTGCGCGACCCCGGCGGCCACCGTGATTTCCGCCGTGACGGCAGGATCAAGCCCGTAAGTCACCTGCGTGGTGCCGGTCCAGCGCAGGTCAGGTCCGGGGCGTGGCAGATCGGACAGAGGGGTATCGAAAGTGCGTCGGACAACGCTGTCCGGCACCGGAAGTCCGCCGGAGATCCCGATGGACTCGATCTCGTAGATCCCGAAGAGCGCTCGAATGACGTCAACGTCATAGTCGTTGTCGGGGTCGTTGTAGACGGCCTCCTCGACGATCACACCGTCCTCGCCCGCACGGAAGGTCGACACCGACCCGTCGTCATAGCGCACCACGATCCCGGCGTTCAGCGCATCCGGCCCTGCCGGACAGGATGCCACGGCAGCGCCGGCGACCAACAGCAGCGCAGCCCCCGCGCATGCGCCCGTGTTCCACATCGATCCACCCCCCGGCAGTCCCGCGACGGCTGCACGATTGCGCAAACCTGATCCCCTGACCAGACCCATCGTCCCTAGAAGAGAAAATAGCGCTGCGCCATCGGCAGCACGCTGGCCGGTTCGCAGGTCAGCAACTCGCCGTCGGCGCGCACCTCGTAGGTTTCGGGGTG
>CAYYOE010000054.1:0-14612 GCA_964473055.1 uncultured Rhodobacterales bacterium
GACGGTTGCGCTGGCTTGTCGGTGTTTCTGCCATGAGATCGATGTTTCGACGTCCGGACCTGAGCCCATGGGCGTGAAGATCAGGGCGCGGCTCTGCCAATGGCCATCCGCCAGCCTTTCCCTTGCGCGACCGCGGGCGAAGGGGAAGTCGAAGCGGGCGTGCTTGCCAGAAGGGTGGATGGGCCGAGGTGTGTCCCGAGCGCCGCAACGGCTGCGCGCCGGGTGTCGATGATGCGCAGGTCGCGCCTTTCGGATGCGTTCCCCATCGCGGTCGAGGCTGCGCGGGGCACCCCAAGAGAAAAGGGTGGCGGCGCGGAGGATCCGTGCCGCCACCCTTCGCGTCATGGCCGTGCGTCAGTTGACGCAGGTGTCGATGTTGTCGTTGGTGCAGACGTCAAGCCCGGTGTAGATCGGATCCTCGACCTGATTGCCCTCGACGATGTCCTTGAGGATGAACATGGCCTTGTAGCCCATCTCGAACGGACGCTGGCCGACCAGCCCGTTGCCCAGCCCGTCCCTTGTCTGTTCGAGCTGCATCGGCAGGGTGTCGGCGACGACGATCGTCAGATCGCCTGCGGCCATCCTGTCCTGGTAGGGTCCGGCGGCCTGGCGATAGGCATTGTCGAACCACTGGGTGAAGGCCCCCGTCGACAGGAACGCCGTCAGGTTGGGGTTCGCGGCCAGGATGTCGCTCATGCCCTGAACCGCCACGTTGCCGTCGTCGTTGGTGACCAGCGGGCAGCCCGAGATCTCGGTCCAGCCGCCGTCGCCTGCCAGCGCCCGACCGGGAGGATCGCCAAGCTCCATGCCGGCCAGCGCCTCGCGCGCACCCAGAAGCCGCTCGTTGTGGTTTGCCGCTGCCGCGCCCCCGGTCTGGAGGCAGATGGTCCCGCCATCGGGATGGCGCGCCATCACGATCTCGGCGAGGTTCCGGCCGATGTCGTAGTTGAAGGTGCCGACGTACGACGCCCGCAGGCCTGCATCCTCGGGCAGCAGGTCGGAATCCCAGGTGATCACCGGGATGCCCGCGGACTCCGCCTCCCGCAGGACCCGCGCCATGGCGGGCGCGTTCGACGGCGCCACCGCGATCCCGTCTACGCCCTTGGTGATCAGATCCTGCACGATCTGGATCTGTTCAAGCTCGGTGTGCTCGCCCGGGCCGATGTATTCGCAGGTGACGTCGGCCAGTTCTTCCTGAGCCTTGAAGCAGCCATCGCGCGCCAGATCGAAGAACGGGTTGTTCATCGCCTTCGGCACCAGCGCGAAGGTATAGCCGTCGGCGTGTGCTGCGCCAGCTAGGGCCACGAGGGCGGTCGCCGCGAGTAGTCTCTTCATCTTCTTTCCTCCCTTTGGATTTGAAGAGCCGTTGGACGGGGCTACTTGCCCCTGCGATTGCGGATCTGTTCCAGAACCACAGCCAGGATCAGGAACAGCCCCACAAAGAACTGCTGCCAGAACGCCGGGATACCGGCCAACAGCAGCGAATTCCGGATCAGTTCGACCAGCGCCGCGCCGATCGGCGGGCCGAGGGCATACACAACGCCCCCCATCAGGTTGGCGCCGCCGATCACGGTGGCCGCGATCACGTTCAGCTCGTAGGTGACACCCATGCCGTTGGTGGCCGAGCCGGTGTAGCCGATGAACATGAACGCGGCGAGGCCGGTGCACATCGAGCAGACCATGTAGACCGAGACGAGCATCCGCTCGACCGGGATGCCGGCAAGCTTCGCCGCCTGCGCGTTGCCGCCGATGGCGATCACCCAACGGCCCCATGTCGAATACCGCCAGACCCACCAGAAGACCGCGGACAGGATGATCATGACCCAGACCACGTTCGGCACGCCGATCACGCTTCCGCCGCCGATCCAGAGGAACAGCTCCATGTCGGGACCGAAGTTGTAGATCATCTTGTTGTCGCTCAGCACCATCGCGATCGACCGCGCCATGGCGAGCATGCCCAGCGTGACGACGAACGGCGCAATCCGGAGATAGGCGATCAGCACGCCGTTGATGAAACCGACGATGGCCGCCGTGACCATGCAGATCAGGAACCCGAACTCGATTCCCCATCCGCCCTGCATGGTCAGGCCCAGCGTGATCGCGCAGAGGCCCAGAAGCGAGCCCACCGACAGGTCGATCCCGGCGGTGCAGATCACCGCCGACATGCCCAGCGCCATGATGCCGAAGAAGGCGAAGTTCCGGGTGATGTTGAACAGGTTGCGTTCGGTCATGAACGCGTCCGAGACGAAGGTCATGACAAGGCCGATGGCGAGGATTGCCGTGAACACCCAGAAAGGCTGCGTGCGGATGATCGCCGAGAGGCCCGACACCTCTTGTCGCGAGGTGATGCTGTCGTCGATCGCCGCGTGATCCACCTTGCCCGGTTCGTCCTCGGGCCCCTGGCCCGGCTGGCGACGCAGTTCCTGATCCCTGGGTGTCTCGGTCATGCTGCTTCGATTGCTCCGATGATCAGGCCCGTGACTTCCTCGGGGCTGGTTTCCTCAATGCGCTTGTCGGCCACCTTTGTGCCGCGTCGCAGCACCGCGACACGGTCGCAGACCTCGAACACGTCGGGCATCCGGTGGCTGACGAGCACCACGGCGTGCCCGGTCTCCTTCAGTCGCTTGATCAGCGCGAGCACCTCGGCCACCTGACGGACCGAGATTGCCGCGGTGGGTTCGTCCATCAGCACCAGCTTGGGGTCTGACAGGCGCGTGCGGGCAATCGCCACGGCCTGTCGCTGGCCGCCCGACATCCGCTGGACAAGATCGCGCGGCCGGGTCTCGGACTTGAGTTCGGCGAACAGTTCGCCGGCCCGCTTGTACATGGCGGCATAGTCGAGCATCGAGATCGGGCCGAACCGCTTCTTCAGTTCCCGTCCGAGAAAGACATTCGCGGCGGCGGTCAGGTTGTCGCAAAGTGCGAGGTCCTGGTAGACGATCTCGATGCCGGCGTTCCGGGCGTCGAGCGGCTTGTGGAATTCGACCCGCTTGCCCTCGATCCGGATCTGGCCCGAGGTCGGCATGAAGTTCCCGGCGATGATCTTCATCAGCGTCGACTTACCGGCGCCGTTGTCCCCCATCAGGCCGACGGCCTCGCCCGCGGCGATGGACAGGTTGACGCCGTTCAGGGCGTGGATGGCCCCGAAGCTCTTCGTGACATTGTCCAGTTCCAGCAGGCTCATGCGTCCCCCCTTGTCGCGCGGGCCAGGTCAGGCCCGGAGTTTCATGGCGGGCGCCGGGGCCTGCCCATCGTAGCCGCCCCAGACCGACTGATCGAAATGGATGACGGACCCCGTCAGGATCCCGCTGTCGTCGGACGCCATCCACAGGACGGCGCGGGCGACTTCGTCGGGGTCGAGCAACCGGCCGAAGGGCAGGGCCTCGCGCGCCTTGGCCTCCCAGTCGGGATCGCCGGATTCCCGCAGCTGCAAGGCGCGCTCGTGGTCCGAGGCCATCCAGCCGATGTCGAGCTGGTTCACATGGATGCGGTTGCGCATCAGGGCAAAGCCCGCGTGGCGCGTCAGCGTGGCCAGCGCGCCCTTGGAGGCGCAATACGGCGCGAGGAACGGCTGGCCCGCGCGCTCGGAGGTGGAGCCGATGTTGACGATCCGGCCTTCGGCGCCCTCGCGCTCCATCACCTTGACCGCGTCCTGCATCAGGAAGAACGGCGCACGGACGTTGACGGCGAACATGGTGTCGAACAGGTCCGGCGTGGTGTTCAGAAGGTTCCCGCGATCTGTCAGCGCGGCGGCATTCACCAGGATGTCGAGCCGGCCGAAGCGGTCGTCCGCTGCGGGGACGATGCGGCGGACGTCGTCGATGCGGGCCAGGTCGGCCGCGATCATCTGCACCGGTACGCCGGTGTCGCCGGTGATGGACCGCGCGACCGCCTCGCCCTTTTCCTGGCCACGTCCGACGATGGCGATCCCGGCGGCCCCGGCCCGCGCGAACAGGCGCGCGACCGCCGCGCCCAGGCCCTGGGTTCCGCCGGTGATCAGGGCGACCTTGCCGTCGATCCGGTTCATGGCACGACCTCGTAATGTGACGCTGACAGCAGTCGCAGAAGTTCGGCGTGGCCGATCCTCGCCATCTTGAGGGGCGGGTTGGGTCTTGGGTCCTGCTCGGCCTCGACAACGAACCAGCCCTGGTAGCCGAAGTCGGCCAGGCGCTGGATGATCCTGTCGAAGGGCAGATCGCCGTCGCCGGGCACGGTGAAGACGCCCTTCACCACGGCGTCGAGGAAACTGTCACGAGACCGGTCGAGCCCGTCCAGCACGGCTTGCCGCACGTCCTTGGTGTGGACATGGCTGATGCGCCGGTGGTGGTGGTTGAGCACGCGCAGCACATCGCCGCCCGCCATGTGCAGGTGCCCGGCGTCGTAGAGCAGGCACACCGCCTCGCCGGTGGCGTTCATGAAGGCGTCGATTTCCGGCTCGGTCTCGATCGCCGCCGCCATGTGGTGGTGGTAGGCGATGGGCATGCCCGCGTCGGAACACCATTCCGCAAAGGCGGTCATCCTGCGCCCGTAGGCCTTCAACTCGTCGGCATCGAGCCTGGGTTTCGTGGCGAGCGGCTTCGCGCGGTCGCCCTGGATCGAGCGCGCGGTCTCGCCGTAGACGATGCAGGGCGCACCGGCCGCGATGAAGAAATCCATCTGCTGGCGGATGCGATCCTTCTCGGCTTCCAGATCCCCGTCGAGCAGCAGGCCCGAGAACCAGCCGCCGCAGACCCGGATGCCGTAGCGGTCGAGAACCGGGCCGAGTTCGGCCATGTCCATCGGAAACCGCCGGCCGGTCTCCATGCCGGTGAACCCGGCCTCGGAGGCCTGGCGCAGGCATTCCTCGAGGCTCACGTCATCGGACAGTTCCGCGAGGTCGTCGTTCCACCACGCGATGGGGGCGATCCCGAGCCTGGCCCTGAGCATGGTCTCAGACCCCCTCGCGCAGAGTGGCACGGAACGCTTCCTGGGCTTCGCGTGCCTTGCGCACGCTTTCCTTTCCGGAAACCTCGGGCGCGCCGACGTACCAGCCCGCTCCGCCGTCGGTCCAGGCATGGGCGTCCGAAGCGATGGTCAGAACGGTGGTCCGGTCCGTCCCCTGCGCCCATTCCATCGCCGCCTCGAGGTCGGCGAGGCTGTGGCAGTGGCGCGCCAGCGCCCCCAGGGATTCGGCGTGCCTGGCAAAGTCGACGTGCGGCGGTTCCTTGCCACCCGCGCCGCGCACGTCCTTCAGAAGGTTGTTGAAGCCCGGCACGCCCATGTTGGTCTGAAGCCGGTTGATCACGGCGAAGCCGCCGTTGTCGCAAACCACGACGATCATCTTGTGGCCGGTCAGGACCGACGAATAGATGTCGGAGTTCATCATAAGGTAGGACCCGTCGCCGACCAGGACGATCGGCGTGCCCGTGCCGCCCTTGGCCATCGCGTGCCCCCAGCCGGCGGCGATCTCGTAGCCCATGCAGGAAAAGCCGAACTCCAGGTCGAAGGTGTTCGGCGACTTCACCCGCCAGTTCTTCACCGTCTCGCCCGGCAGGCCACCCGCGGCGGTGATCATCGTGTCCTCGGGCCGGGCCATCCGGTTCACCACGCCGATAACCTGCGCGTAACTTGGCAGGGGGGCGTTCGTCGGGGCCTGGCCCTCGTCGATCCGCCTGTTCCAGTCGGCATAGCGCGCTTGCGCGTCCTGCATGCGGGCCGCGCCGCAGGACCAGTCGCCCAGTGCCGCGTCCAGATCGTCCAGCGATTCCAGCGCGTCGCCCACCACCGGAAGGGCCTTGTGCTTCATCGCGTCGAAACGGGCCGCGTTGATGCAGACGAAGCGCGCATCACGGGCAAAGGTTGTCCAGGACCCGGTGGTGAAGTCCTGCAGGCGTGTGCCGACCGCAAGGACGACATCGGCGCTGAGCGCCATGTCCATGGCCGCGTCGGTGCCCTCGATCCCCAAGGCGCCGACATAGGCCGGGTGGTCGTGCACCACCGCGCCCTTGCCGGCGATCGTCTCGGCCATCGGGATGCCGCGCGCCCGGGCGAACCGCGCCAGTGCGGCGCCCGCGCCGGAATAGCGCACGCCGCCGCCAGAGATGATCAGGGGCGTCTTCGCGGTCTTCAGCAGGGCCGCCGCCGCCGCGACCTGATCGCGCGCGGGGCGCGGACGCGGGATCGACCAGACCTTTTCCGTGAAGAAGGCCGCCGGATAGTCGTAGGCCAGTTCCTGCGTGTCCTGCGGCAGTGCGATGAAGGCCGGACCGCAATCGCCGGGGTCGAGCATTGTCGCCAGCGCCTGCGGCAGCGAGGACAGGATCTGCGCGGGGTGCACGATCCGGTCCCAGTAGCGGCTGACCGGCTTGAAGGCGTCGTTCACCGTGATCGACGGATCGCCGAAATGCTCGACCTGCTGGAGGACCGGATCGGGCAGGCGGTTCACATAGGTATCACCGGCAAGAAGGAGGACAGGCAGGCGGTTGGCATGCGCAACGCCCGCGGCCGTCACCATGTTGGTGGCGCCGGGGCCGACAGAGGTGGTCGCGACCATGATCTGGCGCCGGAGCTTCGCCTTGGCGAAGGCGATGGCGGCCAGCGCCATGGACTGTTCGTTCTGTCCGCGCCAGGTCGGCAAGCGGTCCTGCACGTCGATCAGGGCCTCGGACAGGCAGGTGACGTTGCCGTGGCCGAAGATGCCGAAGACGCCCGCAAACAGCGGCACGCGCTGGCCGTCGATTTCGGTGAACTGCGCGCAGAGATAGCGGACCAGGGCTTGGGCCATGGTCAGGCGCAGGGTGTTTGCGGCCATTGGGTCCTCCCAGACGACTTTGCTCGATGCTACGAAATGATTATTGACATTGCAACATCTTTGCAATGATCATTGCTGAAAGACCTTGAAGGGGATCAGATGCTGAGGATTGCCGTTCTCGGATGCGGGCGAATCGGCCGCATGCACGCCGCCAACATCGCGTTGCATCCGCGCGCCGCGCTGGCGGGGGTTTTCGACGTGCACGGGCCGTCCGCCAGCGAGGTCGCCGCGCGGCACGGCGTCACGAGCTTTGCCGCGGCCGAGGCTGTCTTCGCCTCTGCGCAGGTGGATGCGGTTCTGGTCGCCACGGCCACCCCGACCCACGCCGACTACATCGAGGCGGCGGTCGGCGCGGGAAAGCCCGTGCTGTGCGAAAAGCCGATCGACCTGTCGCTTGCCCGCGTGAACGCCTGCGCCGAAAGGGTGGCGGGCAAGGGCGTGCCGATCCAGATCGGCTTCAACCGCCGTTTCGACCCCGGACACCGCGCCGCGCGCAACGCCGTCGTCGCGGGCGAGATCGGTGCCTTGCACCAGGTCATCATCACCTCGCGCGATCCCGGAATGCCGCCACGGTCCTACTACGAAGAGGCCGGGGGGCTGTTCCGCGACATGGTGATCCATGATTTCGACCTGGCGCGGTACATGCTGGACGAAGAGCCGGTCGAGGTCTTCGCCTTGGCCGGCCGGCTGATCGACCCGGCGTTGATGGAGGAACTGGACGACTACGACAGCACCATGGTGGTGATGCGCACCGCCAGCGGCAAGCAGTGCCACATCAACACGTCCCGCGCCTCGACCTACGGCTACGACCAGCGGGTGGAACTGCTGGGCGACGCGGGCATGGTGCAAAGCCTGAACCGCAAGCCGAACGCGTTGCGCCGGTTCGGCGCCGGGCAGGTCGAGGCGGCGGAACCATATCTGGATTTCTTCATCGAGCGCTACCGTGAGGCGTTCGACGCCGAGATCGACGCCTTCGTGGAGTCCGTGGTGAACGGCGCGCCCGTGCAGCCCAGCTTCGAGGACGGGCGGCGCGCACTGGTCCTTGCCGAGGCGGCGATGATCTCGGCGCGCGAGGGCCGGATGGTCCGGGTCGAGGAGCTGGACTGATGTATGCGGGTTTCGGGCTGTTCATCGACGGCGCCTGGATGCGCGGCAGCGGCACTGCCGAGGTCCTGTCGCCGGTGACCGAAAAGCCGGTCGGCGAAGTCGCGGTGGCCGGGCCGGGGGACACCGAGGCAGCACTCGGCGCCGCGGCGCGCGCTCTCCGGTCGCTTCTGGACATGGGCGGATTTGGGCGCGCCGATGCCTTGCACCGGGTGGCTGACGAGATGCGCCGCCGGACCGACGAGGCGGTTCGGATGATCTCGACCGAAACGGGCAAGCCCTTGGTGCAGTCGGGCCGGGAATGGGGACTGGCCTGCGACCAGTTCCGCTGGTTCGCCGAAGAGGCGCGGCGGATCTACGGCCGGATCGTTGAAAGCCGCGTGCCGGGCGGGCGCTTCGAGATCAGCCGCGAACCCGTGGGCATCGTCGGCGCGTTCACGGCCTGGAACTTTCCCGCGGCCCTGCCGGCCCGCAAGCTTGCCCCGGCGCTGGCCGCCGGTTGCCCGGTGGTCCTGCGGCCGTCGTCGCAGACGCCCGGCGTGGCGATGATCATCGTCGATTGCATCCGGGCGGGCGGGTTGCCCGACGGCGCGGTGAACCTGGTCGTCGGGTCCACGGGCGATACCTATGCGCCGATCATGGCCGATACGCGCGTCCGCAAGGTCTCGCTCACCGGCTCGACCAGTGTCGGCCAGCAGATGATCCGCGACGCCGCGGATACGGTGAAGAAGGTGTCGATGGAGCTTGGCGGCAACGCGCCGCTGATCGTGTTCGACGATGCCGATCTTGAGGCGGCGCTCGATGTGGCGGTGCCCACGAAATACGCCAATTGCGGGCAGGTCTGCGTCACCCCCGACCGCTTCTTCATCCACGCGCGCCTGCATGACGCCTTCTTGGACGGCTTCGCGCGGCGCGCGTCCGCGATCCGGCTCGGCGACGGGCTGGACGAAGCGACGGCGATGGGGCCGCTGATCAGCGCGCGGCGCCTGCAAGAGATCGACGCCGTGGTTCAGGAGGCCGTCCGGGCCGGTGCCACCCTGGTTCTTGGGGGAAAGCGCGCGCCCGGCTTCAATAGCGGGCATTTCTATGAACCGACCGTCCTGGCCGGGGTCGGCGACGATATGAACATTTTCGCCCACGAGAACTTCGGCCCCGTCGCGGCGATCACGTCCTTCCGCGACGACGACGAGGTTTTCGAACGTGCGAACGCCAGCCCCATGGGCCTGTCGGCCTATGCCTTCACCCGGTCCCCCGAGCGCGCCCGCCGGACGGTCGCCGCGCTGAAGGCCGGGATGGTCGGGATCAACTCCTTCGCGCTGGCGGCCGCCGAGGCGCCGTTCGGCGGGACCAATCACTCCGGAATGGGGCGCGAGGGTGGGAGCGAGGGGATCGAGGATTACCTCGACACCAAGCTCGCGCAGATCGTGTTCTGAGGGGGCAGGGATGTACCGCAACAAGGTTAGGCAGCTCTGGTCCGAAGGCAAGCCGGTGCTGCATGGCTGGCTGTCCATCGGCAACACGTTCACCGCCGAAATCATGGCCGCCCAGGGCTATGATGCCATCAGCGTCGACGTGCAGCATGGCGCGCTGGACTATTCCAGCCTTCTGCCGATGTTCCAGGCGATGCGCGCCTCGGGTGTGGCGCTGGGCGCGCGGGTTCCCTGGCTGGATCCGGCGGCGATCATGAAGGTGCTCGACGCGGGCGCGCTGACCGTGATCTGTCCGATGATCAGCACCGCCGCGCAGGCGGCCGAATTCGTCAGCTACCTGCGCTATCCGCCTGACGGGCAGCGCAGCTTCGGGCCGACGCGGGCGGGTTTCGCGATGCCCGGCTACGGCACCGCGATGAATGCCGAGATCGTGGGACTGGCGATGATCGAGACCGCCGAGGGGGTGGAGAACCTCGAGGCGATCGCCGCGACGCCGGGGCTGGACGGCATCTATGTCGGCCCTGCCGACCTGACGCTGGGCACGCAGGGCGGACGGCTGCCGCCGGGCTTCGATCGGGAGGAACCCGAGATGGTCGAGTTGATCCGGCACATCGCGGCGGTCTGCGCGGCGAAGGGGATCAGGGCCTGCCTGCATTGCGGCACGCCCGAATACGCCGCCAGGGCGATCGGCTGGGGCTACAGCCTGACGACCGTCGGGGGCGATGCGCGGCTGCTGGCCGCCGCCGCGGGCGCAAGCGTTCGCCGGTTCCGCGACCTCACCGGCGCATCCGGCAGTGCAGGCATCGCAGGAGCCTACTGATGCCCCACGTTCTTGTCGCCGGACCGCTGCATCCTTCGGGTCGCGCCGTGCTGGACAGGGCCCCCGGCGTCACCGTGCGCTACCTCGACGAGACCTCCGAGACGAGCCTTGCCGCGCATGTGGCCGAGGCCGATGCCGTCCTGCTCCGGACGCAGCCGATGTCGGCCGCGACGGTCGGCAGGGCGAACCGGCTGAGGATCGTGTCGCGGCACGGGGTCGGCTACGATGCGGTGGACGTGGGTGCCCTGAACGCCCGCGGCATCGCGCTGGCGGTCTGCGGCGATGTGAATTCGACCTCGGTCGCCGAACATGCCTGCATGCTGATCCTCTCGGCCTCGAAACGCGCGCTGCGGGCCGACAGGTCTGTGCGGACCGGCCCATGGGAATGGCGCAATGCCCTGGAATCCCGCGACCTGCGTGGCTGCAACCTGCTGCAGGTCGGCTATGGCCGCATCGGACGCCAGATCGCGACGATGATGGCCGCGTTCGGGCTTGCGATCCGCGCCCATGATCCGTTCCTGCCCGGGAACCTCTGGTCCGAAGGCACGGCAATGCAGGTGACAGACCTCGCCGCCGGTCTTGCCTGGGCCGATATCGTTTCGGTCAGCATACCCGGCGGCGACGGGCCCCTGATCGGCCGGGCCGAGCTTGCCGCGGCGAAGCACGGCATCGTCATCGTGAACACCGCCCGCGGCGGCGTGGTGGACGAGGCCGCACTGGTCGAGGCGCTGGAGTCGGGCAAGGTCGGCGCAGCCGGGCTCGACGTGTTCGAGACCGAACCCCTTCCCGCCGACCATCCGCTGGCCCGCTACGACCAGGTGATCCTGTCGCCGCATATCGCTGGCCTGACCGAGGGCGCAGCAGAACGCATGGCCGTGGGATCGGCGCAGAACATCCTCGACTTCTTCGATGGACGCATCGAACCCTCAATGATCGTCAACCGCGAGGAAATCGCCCGTGCCGAAACCTGACCTGCGCGTAGGCCTTATCGGCACCGGCTTCATGGGAAAGGCCCATGCCTTCGGCTACTCTGCCGCGCCGCGCACCTTCGACCTTCCGCATGGCCTCGTCCTGGCCACCGTCGCGGACGTGACACGGGACGCGGCCGTACGGGCGGCCAGTGCCTACGGGTTCGAGACCGCGACTGCCGACTGGCGCGACATCGTGAACGATCCGGGGATCGACATCGTCTCGGTCACGGCGCCGAACGCCCTGCACAAGGAGATGTCGCTTGCCGCAATCGCGGCGGGAAAGCACGTCTATTGCGAAAAGCCGCTGGCGCCGCGCGCCGACGATGCCCGCGCGATGGCGCAGGCCGCCGAAGCAACAGGCGTCAGGACGCAAGTCGGCTTCAACTACCTCTGCAACCCGATGTTCCATCTTGCGAAGGAGATGATCGCGGCCGGGGAACTCGGGGAGATCCGCGGCTACCGCGGGCTGCACGCCGAGGACTACATGGCCGACGAAAGCGGCCCATTCACCTTCCGGCACGACCCTGCGGGGGGCGGCGCGCTGGCCGACCTTGGCAGCCACGCGCTTGCGACGGCCGAGTTCCTTCTGGGGCCGATCACGGACGTCATGGGCGACTGCGTGACGATGATCGGCGAACGCCCCGATGGCCGGGGCGGGCGCCGTGCCGTCGAGGTTGACGATGTGGGCCGCGCCTTCCTGCGGTTCGGGAACGGGGCCACCGGGTCGATCGAGGGCAACTGGATCGCGACCGGGCGCAAGATGCAGCACGACTTCGAGGTTTACGGGACGAAGGGCGCGCTGGTCTTCAGCGGTGAAAGGCTGAACGAACTGCTTTTCTTCGACACGCGCGACCGGACGGGCCGGCAGGGGTTCCGACGGATCGAGGCCGGACCGGCGCATCCCCCCTACGGCGCCTTCATCGTCGCGCCCGGCCATCAGATCGGGTTCAACGATCTCAAGACGATCGAGGTCGCCGGCTTTGTCCGGGCCATCGCGGGAGAAGGCCCCGAACCGTTCAACTTCCGCGCGGGCTTGCGTATCCAATCGCTCGTCGAAATCATTCAGAAGTCGTCGCGCGAACGGTGCTGGATCCCGGTCGCCTAGGGAGGATCGGTCATGCAGAGCGGCGACAAGATCGACCCCGTGGCCGAAATGCCCCCAGGGAACTACGAGGAACTCATCCGGCTGATCCATGATCGGCATGGAGAGATGAGCAAGACTTACCAGAGGATCGCGGAGTATCTGACCCAGAATCCCAACGACGTCGCGGTTCAGTCCGTCAATGGCATTGCGACCCGGTGCGGCATTCACGCGTCGAGCTTCGTCCGCTTTGCGCAGTCACTCGGATACAGTGGGTTCAAGAACCTGCAGGTGCTGTTCCAACGGCGCCTTTCGACCGCTGCACCTGGCTTCGAGGCACGCAAGAAGGCGCTCGAAGGGGAGCTCGAACTGCGCGATGACCGGTCCGAGCTCGGCTTTTTGCGGGACCTTGTGGTTCGTGACATAGCCTCCCTGCAGGACCTGCTGGAAAACACCAGCGCTGCAGACATCGCCTGCGCCAGCGATACGATTGCGGCCGCAGACACGCTGTATCTGGTCGGCCAGCTGCGTTCCGAGCCGGTCGTGAACCTGATGCGCTACATTCTGACGATGCTTGGCAAGCGATGCGTGTTGCTCGATGCAAGCGGTGGCCTCGCGACGCATGTTGCGCGCACGATGAAGCCATCTGACGTTCTGATTGCCGTGTCATTCAGGTTTTATGCCACGGAGGTCGTGAACATCGTCGAGGAGGCCGCAAAAGCGGAAATCCCGGTCATTGCGATCTCTGACAGCTCGTTGTCGCCGTTGAAGAAATCGGCGGCGATACTCTTTGCCGTCCCCGAGCACGACTATACCTTCTCGCGGTCGCTTGCGGCGCCGATGTGCCTGTCGCAAGCACTGATGGTCAGTGTCGCGGCGAGACTGCAGCGGAACCCGGAAAGCCCGCGGATTCCCGTGGTAACGAAGAGGTAGTCTTCGCTTTCAATCGGGTGGCGAAACGCGGATCGCCATCGTCGGCACCCGGCAAAGGGAATTGTCGACGTTGCAATCCAAGACGCCCATCAACGCTCTCGTACGCGCGCGGGAATGGCAGGCGATCCATTCCCGGATTGCGCCCGATGGGTGTTGCCCGCCGGTCCGAGACAGGCCTGAATTGCATCCGGTCAGGCGGAGTGCGCCCCTTCCGCCAAACCCGCAACGAAGCCCAGAACTTCGCCAACCGGCTTGCCTGCGGCCAGTTCCGCCACGATGGCCGATCCCACCACACAGCCGTCCGCAACGCCTGCGATGGCGCGTGCGGTGTCCGGGGTGCGGATGCCGAAGCCCACGATCACCGGCAGGTCGGTGGCGGCCTTGATGCGCGCCACTTCCGGCGCGACATCGCCCGCCTGCGCCGCCGCCGCGCCGGTGATCCCGGTGATCGAGACGTAGTAGACGAAGCCCGATGTGTTCCGCAGGACCATCGGCAGGCGCGCGTCATCGGTCGTCGGCGTCGCGAGGCGGATGAAGTTCAGCCCGGCGGCCTGTGCCGGGATGCACAGTTCGTCGTCCTCCTCGGGGGGCAGGTCCACCACGATCAGCCCGTCGATCCCGGCCTCGCGCGCCTCGGCCAGGAATCGGTCGACGCCACGGGAATAGATCGGGTTGTAGTAGCCCATCATTACGATGGGTGTGCGGTCGTCGTCCTGCCGGAAGGCGCGCACCATGTCGAAGGTCCGGTCGAGCGTGTGGTCGCCCGCCAGCGCGCGCTGGCCGGCCAACTGGATCGTCGGACCATCGGCCATCGGGTCGGTGAAGGGGTGGCCCAGTTCGATGATGTCGACGCCGGCGGCCGGCAGGCCCTTCATCACGGCAAGCGATGTCTCGTGGTCCGGGTCGCCCGCCATGGTGTAGCTGACGAAGGCGCGGCGGCCTTCAGCGCGAAGCCGTGCGAAAGTGTCGTCAATCCGGGTCATGCATGCCTCATCCCTGGCCCGCGCGGGCCGTCCCGCATGTCCCATGCCAGAAGCGCAGGGGGCAACGCAAGCATCCGCCCCGCCTGCACCCGAGCGCCTGCCCTAGCGCCGTGCCGAACGCGCGTTGCCGCTGGCGATCACCCGGATTTCGCGCACGCCTTCCAGCGTCTGGTTCGACACGAAGCGGCCGACCACCACTTCGCGCGACTGCGGTGTGGACGCGCGCTGCGGAGCGGTGGGGGCAAAGACGCGGAATTCGTAGGACAGCACGCCGCGTTCGTCGGGCCGTTCGTCGCGGTCCAAGGGCACCAGCCCGCCGTCCCAGTAGCCTTGCGTGGGCGGCAGGCCCGTGGCCCGCACGATCGCCCCGCCCGGCGCGCGTTCGATGGACAGGGCCGACACCTGGGCCATCAGGCTGCGGGAATCCACCACGACCGGCAGGCCGTCGGCATCGACCATCGCCACCCGCTCGCCCCGGCCGAACCAGTTGAACGGGTTGA
>CAYYOE010000055.1:0-14446 GCA_964473055.1 uncultured Rhodobacterales bacterium
CTGGCGCCTTCGGGCCGCCGCATCCTGATCCTCGAGCGCGGCGAACGGCTGATCGACAGCCCCGAGGCGCGTGACCCCGACGCCATCTTCCGGCGCGGCCACTACAAGCCGCGCGAGTCCTGGCGCGACATCGGCGGGGCCCTCCTGCATCCGGGGAACTATGCCTGTGTGGGGGGCAACACCAAGTTCTACGGCGCCGTCCTGATGCGCTACCGGGCCGAGGATTTCGGGCCAATGCACCACCTGGGCGGCGCCACGCCGGGCTGGCCAATCGCCTATGACGACCTTGAACCCTACTACAGCGCGGCAGAGGCACTGTATCGCGTCCGGGGCGACGCCGACGCGTGCCCGACCGAGCCGCCGCATTCCAAACCCTACCCGCATCCGCCGGTGCCCGACGAACCCGACGTGGCGACCCTGCGTTCGGCCTTGGCCGCGCAGGGCCTGCACCCCGCGCCGCTGCCTCTGGGCGTGGATCTTGACCGATGGCTTGACCGCGCGCGCACCGCCTGGGACGCCTTCCCGGACACCACCGGCGCCAAATCCGACGCCGAGACCTGCGCGCTGGCCCGGGCGCTGGCGCATCCCAACGTCACGCTTCTGACCGGCACCCGTGTCGTGCGCCTGCTTGCGGCCGGTCGCCGGGTGACGGCGGTCGAGGTGGACCGCGAAGGCACCCGCGAAACGCTGTCGGCGCCCCTCATCGTGCTGGCCGCTGGCGCCATCCTGTCGGCGGCCCTGCTGCTGGCGTCGGCCAACGACGATCACCCCACGGGCCTGGCCAACCGGTCCGACCAGGTCGGGCGCAACTTCATGAACCACAACCTGACAGGGATGATCGCGTATCATCCCTTGCGCCGGAACCGGGCCGTCTATCAGAAGACGATCCAGGTCAACGACTGGTACCTGACCGGTGGCCCGGGGGGCGCGCCGCTGGGCAACATCCAGATGCTCGGTCGCATGACCGGTCCGATCCTGGCGGCCGAAGCGGGGCTGCCGCTGTGGCTGGCGCATCATCTGGCAGAGCATTCGATCCACGTCATGGCCATGTCCGAGGATCTGCCGGACCCGGACAGCCGGGTGCTGTGGAAGGACGGCGGCGTGGTGCTGGACTGGCGGCGGACCAATACCCGCGCCCATGACCTGCTGGTCGCGCGACTGAAGGCGGCGATGCGCCGCGCGGGCTGGCCCGTGGTCCTGTCGCGGGGGTTTCCGAAGTCGAAGCCCAGCCACCAGTGCGGCACGGCCCGGATGGGCACCGACCCGGCCACCAGCGTTGTCGATCCGCAGTTGCGCGCGCATGACCTCGACAACCTGCGGATCGTCGATGCCTCGGTCCTGCCGACCTCGGCGGCGGTCAACCCGTCGCTGACGGTGGCGGCGCTGGCCCTGCGCGCGGCCGACGACATCCTTGCCACGGATCTTGCCGCATGACCGCGCCCCTGGCCCTTGTGACCGGCGGCCAGCAGGGCATCGGCCTTGGCATCGCCACGGCGCTGGCGGGCGCCGGTTTCCGCATTGCGATGGCCGCAGAGGTGGACGGCGACAGCCCCGAGGTCGCCGCGGCGCGTGCCCGGCTTGGGGCCGGGGCAGGGTACTTCCGCCACGACCTGGCAAAGGCCGACAGGGCACCGGCCCTTGTCGATACCGTCGTTGCGGCGATGGGGCCGATCGCTTGTTTCGTGCAGAACGCGGGCGTGCCCGCGCGCGTGCGCGGCGACATGCTGGACATCACGCCCGACAACTTCGATGTCGTGACCGGGATCAACCTGCGCGGGGCGTTCTTTGTCGCGCAGGCGGTGGCGCGGCACATGCTGGGCAGTCCCGCAGCGCACTACCGGTCGATCACCTTCATCACCTCGGTCTCGGCGAGGATGGCCAGCGTCGAGCGTGCCGATTACTGCATCTCCAAGGCCGGGGCGGCGATGGCGGCACAGGCCCTGGCCCTGCGCCTTGCGCCGCACGGGATCGGGGTATTCGACCTGCGCCCCGGCATCATCGACACCCCGATGACCGCGGCGGTCCACGACCGCTACAGCGCCCGCATTGCCGACGGGCTTGTCCCGGCGCGGCGCTGGGGCCAGCCGGCCGATGTCGGGCAGGTCATCCTGCCCATCGCCACCGGGCAGCTGACCTTTGCCACCGGCGCGGTGATCCCCGTCGATGGCGGCCTGTCGATCGAAAGGCTCTGACCCATGGCACCGGGTTACGACTTCATCATCGTGGGCGGCGGATCGGCGGGCTGCGTGCTGGCCGCGCGGCTGTCCGAAGACCCGGCCGCGCGGGTGCTGCTGCTGGAGGCAGGCGGGCGCGACCGCCACCCCTTCTTCCACCTGCCTGCCGGTTTTGCCAAGATGACCAAGGGCATCGGGTCCTGGGGCTGGCAGACCGTTCCGCAGCGGCACATGAACGGTACGAGCATCCGCTATACCCAGGCCCGGGTGATCGGCGGCGGGTCGTCGATCAACGCGCAGATCTACACGCGCGGCGCGGCGCAGGACTATGATGACTGGCGTCAGGCCGGCTGCACCGGCTGGGGCTACGACGACGTGCTGCCCTGGTTCCGCAAGTCCGAGGACAACGACACGTTCGACAACCGCTGGCACGGCAGGGGCGGCCCGCTTGGCGTGTCGCGCCCCGCCGCCCCCCTGCCGATCTGCGAAGCGTATTTCCGGGCGGCCGAGGCGCTGGGCATTCCCGTCAACCCCGACATGGCGGGGGAACGGCAGGACGGCGTCGGCTACTACCAGTTGACCCAGCGCCATGTGCGGCGGTCGTCCACATCGGTCGCCTATCTGCGCCCGGCACAGCGGCGGGGGAACCTCACGGTGATGACCGGCGCGCAGGTGCGGCGGATTGTCGTCGAGGCGGGCAGGGCGACGGCGGTGGAAACAGCCTTGGGCACCTACCGGGCCGAGACCGAGGTGATCCTCGCCTCGGGCGCCATCGGCTCGCCCCGCCTCTTGCAACTGTCAGGCATCGGGCCGGGCGACCACCTGCACGGCCTCGGCATCCCGGTGGTGCTGGACCAGCCGCAGGTGGGCGCGAACCTGCAGGACCACCTGGACCTGTTCGTCATCGCCGAATGCACCGGCCCGCACACCTATGACCGCTACGCCAAGCCGCTCTGGTCAGCGGTTGCAGGCCTGCAATACCTGATGACACGGCGCGGCCCCGTCGCCTCGTCGCTGTTCGAGACGGGGGGGTTCTGGTACGCCGACCCCTCGGCCCGGTCGCCCGACATCCAGTTCCACCTGGGCCTCGGATCGGGGATCGAGGCGGGCGTGGCGGCGATGCCGCAAGGGGGCGTGACGCTCAACTCCGCCTATCTGCGCCCGCGGTCGCGCGGCACGGTGCGGCTGGCCTCAAGCGATCCACTGGCCGCACCCCTGATCGACCCGAACTACTGGGAGGACCCGCTGGACCGCGAAATGTCGATCCGCGGCCTGAAGCTGGCGCAGGACATCATGCGACAGGCACCGCTGAAACCCTTCGTCAAGGCCGAGCGCCTGCCAGGGCCCGACGTGCGAACCGAAGCAGACTACGTCCGCTACGCCTGCGCCCATGCCAAGACCGACCACCACCCGGCCGGCACCTGCCGGATGGGCAGCGACCCCGGCGCCGTGGTCGGCCCCGACCTGCGCCTGAACGGAGTCGAGCGGTTGCGTGTGGTCGATGCCTCGATCATGCCCACGGTCGTTTCCTCGAACACCAATGCAACCGCGATCATGATCGCCGAAAAGGGTGCCGCCATGATCCGAAACAGTTGGAGTTCGTCATGATCCGCCACATCGTCCTGATCCGGTTCCGCCCGGATGTGCCCGAGGCCACCATTGCCGCGATCTTCGATGACCTGTCGGAAATCCAGGGCAAGATACCCGGCATCCTGTCGATTCACGCGGGACGCAGCGAAAGCCCCGAGAAGATCGAGCGCGGCTATCTGCACGGCTTCACCGTCGATTTTGACGGATGGGATGCGCTGGCCGCCTATCAGGCCCACCCGGACCATGCCCGCGTCGGTGCCGCCCTCGTCGCCCATGCGCAAGGCGGCCTGGACGGAATCCTCGTGTTCGACCTTCCCTTCCGAGGCCCTCCATGCTGACCCTGCCCTCCGACGGCGGCACGCTTGCACCCTACAGGCTGACGGGCACGCCGCTGCACCCCCGGGCGCCCCGCGTCGCCCTGTCACGGACAGCCTTTGCGGCAGCCCATGTGGTCAGTGACCCCCTGCGCGAACGCAGCCCCTGGGATGGTCGTCCTGCCGTCGACTGGGACGCGACGCTGGCGTTCCGGGCCGCGCTCTGGGACCAGGGCCTGCACCTGGCCGAGGCGATGGACACCGCGCAGCGGGGCATGGGGGTGGACTGGGAAACGGCGCTGGACCTGATCCGGCGTACCATGGCGGCGGCACGGGCCCACCCGATGCGCCCGCGCGTCGCCTGCGGCGCGGGGACCGACCATGCGGTGCCCGCCGACCTGACCACCGAGGCTGCGATCCTTGCCGCCTACGAACACCAGGCCGAGGCGATCGAGGCTGCGGGCGGCCAGCTGATCCTGATGGCCAGCCGCGCATTCGCGGCCATGGGTGCCGGACCGGGCACCTATGCCCGCGTCTATCGCCGCCTGATCGACGGGGCGGCCGCGCCCGTCATCCTGCATTGGCTTGGCCCGATGTTCGACCCGGCGCTGTCCGGCTACTGGGGCACGTCCGACACGGCCGCGGCCTCGGACGTCGTGCTGGACCTGATCGCGGCGAATCCCGGCAAGGTGGACGGGATCAAGATATCGCTGCTCGACCAGGCGCATGAAGAGGCGTTCCGCGCCCGCCTGCCGCCCGGTGTGCGCCTCTATACCGGCGACGACTTCAACTATGCGCCCCTGATCGCGGGGGACGGCACACACCATTCCCACGCACTGCTGGGCATCTTCGCCGCCATCGCCCCCGCCGCATCCCAGGCGCTGGAAGCGCTGGCGACGGGCGACCGCGTGACCTACGACCGGCTGCTGGCCCCCACCGTGCCCCTGTCGCGCGAGATCTTTCGTGCGCCGACGCGGTTCTACAAGGCCGGCATCGCCTTCCTTGCCTGGCTGAACGGGCACCAGCGCCACTTCGTCATGCCCGCAGGCTTTCAATCCAGCCGCGGCATCGTCCATTATGCGCAGGTGTTCCGGCTGGCCGACCGGGCGGGGCTGTTGTCCCGGCCGGATCTGGCCGAACACAGAATGGCGGTGCTGCTGGCGCTGCACGGAGTGGAGCAGGGCTAGGCGATGGACCGGCGGCCGACGATCATCGATGTGGCGCGCCATGCCGGGGTTTCGAAATCGACGGTCAGCCTTGTGCTGCAGAACAGCCCGCTGGTGAAGGCCGAAACGCGCGAGTCGGTGCGCCGCGCGATGGAGGATGTCGGCTATGTCTACAACCGTGCGGCGGCTACCCTGCGATCGGCCAATGCCGGCCTGATCGGTCTGGTCATCAACGATCTGCGCAACCCGTTCTTCACCGAATTCGCGACCTCCGCGCAGATGGCGCTGTCAGAGCGCGGGTTCGCCACCGTCATCGCCAATACCAACGAAGATCCCGCGATCCAGGCGCAGGTGGTGAACGCCATGATCGAGCACGGGGTGTCGGCCTTGATCCTGTCGCCTGCCTATGGCGACGAAGTGGCCACCTTCGACCCGATCGCGCGCGCGGGCATCCCGGCCATGCAGGTGCTGCGTCGGGTGGAGACGACCGACCGTTTCCCGTTCGCCGCCCCCGACTACGAACGCGGCAGCCGGCTGGCCGCCGACCACCTGATCGCACAGGGGGCGCGGCGGATCGCCTTTCTTGGCGGGCTTGCCGGCCGGTCGGTCACCCAGCGACGGCTTTCGGGGTATCTGGCCGCGATGGACGCGATGCAGGCCGAACCCGTCATCCTGCCCGGTCGCCCCGGCCGACGCTTTGGCCGCGATGCGGCACGGCACCTGGCAGAGGACCACCCCGACATCGACGCCGTGATCTGTTTCAATGATCTTGTGGCCCTCGGCCTGCTTGCGGGCTGCGCCGCGATCGGGCTCAGCGTGGGACGTGACCTGCGCGTGGTGGGCTTCGACGACATCGAGGATTGTGCCGAGGCCTGGCCCGCGCTGACCTCGGTCAGCTGCGGGGTCGCGCAGTTCGGTCGGACCGTGGCGGGCACGGTGCTGGACTGGTTGCAGGGCGGCGCCCCGCCACCGGCCGAGACGCTGACACCGGTCGATCTGGTCGTTCGTGCCTCGTCCGGGTACTAGCGTCGGGATGCAGGAACCGCAGGACCTACTTCGTGCGATGTTCGACCGGGCGGTTCAGGTGGCCGACCCGATGCGCAGCCTTGCCGCGCACCTTCCGCCGCGCCCGGCCACGGGCCGGGTGCTGGTGGTGGGCGCGGGCAAGGCCAGCGCGCGGATGGCCGAGGCGGTCGAGGCCGCCTGGGGCCCTTGCGAGGGGCTGGTGATCACCCGCTATGGCTATGCCCGGCCCTGCCGGGGCATTGAAGTCGTGGAAGCCGCGCACCCGGTGCCCGATGCGGCGGGTGTGGCGGCGACGCGGCGGATGCTTGATCTGCTGTCGGGCGTCGACGAGGGTGACTTCGTGCTGGCGCTGATTTCGGGTGGGGGGTCGGCGCTGCTGTGCGCCCCGGCCGCGAACATCACACTGGCCGAGAAACAGGCGCTGACCCGCGACCTGCTGTCCTCGGGGGCGCCGATCGGGGACATCAACGGCATCCGCAAGGAGATTTCGGCGGTCAAGGGCGGCCGACTGGCCGCGGCGGCCTGGCCCGCGCGCATGCTGGCGCTGATGATCTCGGACGTGCCGGGCGACGATCCCGGCGACATCGCGTCCGGCCCCACGGTCGGGCACCGGGGTGACGCCGCCCGCGCGCTGGCGACGCTGGACCGCTGGCGCGTCACGCCGCCCGCGTCGGTTGCCGCCTTCCTGACGGCAGGGGGCGACCCGGTGTTGCCCGGGGACGCGCGTCTGGCACGGGTCAGGAACGTCATCTGCGCCGCCCCGGCGCAATCACTGGCGGCGGCGGCAGAACTGGCGCGCGCGGCGGGGTATGCGGTTGATCTTTTGGGCGATGCCATCGAGGGCGAGGCGCGCGAGGTGGCGGCGGCCCATGCCGCGCTGGCGCTGCGGGCGCGCGGGGCTGACGCGGGGGGGCGCGCACGGGTGATCCTGTCGGGGGGCGAACTGACCGTGACGCGCCGCGGCGACGGGGTCGGCGGACCCAACGCGGAATATGCGCTGGCGCTTGCACTGGCGCTGGACGGTGCGCCGGGCATCCACGCCATTGCATGCGACACCGACGGCGTTGACGGCGCGGCCGAGGTCGCTGGTGCGATCATCGGCCCCGACACGCTGACCCGTGCGCGCGACGCAGGCGCAGATGCGGCCCGTGCGCTGGCCACGAACGATGCCCACGGGTTCTTCGGTCGGATCGGCGCGCAGGTCGTCACCGGCCCGACGCTGACCAACGTCAACGACTTCCGCGCGATCCTGATGCTGCCACCCGCCTGATCGACGGGAATGCCGACGAGGGCTGGTTGCCCCTAACCTCCCGATTGACAGGGTCCGCGCATCTTCGTTCTGTTCTCGCTTTCACCCATCCTCCGTTTGCGCCCTCCACCCGACCGGGTCTGCGAGCCAGCAGTCGATCTCGGGTTCGCGCCAGCCCGCGACGTGGACGAAGATGCGGAGATGGACTGGGAACGTGCCCTCGGCGATCTTGCGGTTGAGGGTGGATCGGCACAGGCCGGTCCGGGCGAGGACGGTAGGCAGGCGGATGATGCCGTCGGGATCGGGCATGGCCGGACTGGCTTAATCTGAGCCAGTGTGAGGGGTTCCGGTCCAGTCAAGACGGGCTGTGAGGGGAGGGCAAGACCGACAGGACGCGCGTAGCGCAGCCGCGCGGCGTCGCGCAAGGCTGAGCGGCGGACGAGCGCGCGGGGTCAGGGCGCGGCCCTCGGCGGGCGGGCAAACTTGGTCCGGGCGGCGAGGGGTCGATGCCCGGACCGATGATTTCATTGCGACCTTCGGTGTTCGCGGCCACTGCAATTGCCGCCGGGGCCGGTACGATCCGGCCGCACTGGCGGACCTTAGGGTAAACTCGCGGCCTATCCGTACCTCCCCGGCAACCGAGTGACTGCGTCACCACCTGAGGTGACATGCCGGCGCGCAAAAAACAGTTGACTTCGCTCCTGAACTCATTTGTTATCGATAACACTGCTCTGATAACCGTGGCTGGTTCTGCAAGAAGAACGCCCCGGACTGACACGGGAGGCAACGACCACATGACGGCTACGAAAGCACCGGTTGTCAGCATGCGGGGAATAACGAAGCGCTTCGGCGGGGTTACTGCGCTCCAGGGTGTTGATCTTGACGTCTACGCCGGCGAAGTGCTGGCGATCGTAGGGGACAACGGCGCCGGCAAGTCGACTTTGATCAAGATACTGACGGGTGTCTATCAGCCCACGACGGGCGAGATGACACTGGACGGCAAGCCGCTGGTCATGGCCAGCCATGCCGACTCGATCGCTGTTGGCATCGACGCCGTCTATCAAACCCTTGCTCTGGCCGACCATCTGACGCCCGCGGCCAACATGTTCCTGGGCTCCGAACTTACGAAGTCCTTCCTGGGCTTTCGCTACCTCGACAACGCCCGCATGCGGAGCGAGGCCGAACGCATCCTGAAGGAACGACTTGGCGTCATGCTGCGCAGCATGGACGTCGCAACCGACAGCCTGTCGGGTGGCCAGCGCCAGGCCGTCGCCATCGCGCGCGCGGTCTATTCGACCGATCTCAAGGTGCTGGTGATGGATGAACCCACTGCCGCGCTGGGGCCACAGGAAACCGCGCGCACGCTGAAGTTGATCGAAGCGGTGCGCGATCAAGGGATCGGCGTGGTGGTTATCTCGCATTCGCTCGATGACGTGTTCCGCATCTCGGACCGGGTTCAGGTGATGCGGCGCGGCCGCCGCGTGGGCGTGGTCCGGACGGCAGAGAGCACCCCACAGCAGGTTCTTGGCATGATCGTCGGGGCACCGGGCACCGGGGAGGCTGCAGCATGACAACATCAGCCCTCAGCCTTCGGGAGCGCGCGGAAAGCTACATGTCCCTGATCGGGCCCATGGCCATGATCCTGGCAATCATCGCCGTCATGGCGGCGCTGGAACCGGCGCGCTACTTTCGGCTGTCGAACTTCGACATCATCCTGAAGGAAGCCGCGCTCTACATGCCGATGGCCATGGCCATGACACTGGTCATCGTCACACGCGGAATCGACCTTTCGATCGGGTCCGTGGCCGCGCTGACGTCGATCGTTATGGCCTATATGGTCAAGTCGTGGGGATATCCCTGGTGGCTGGCGGTCTCGGCGGCGATCTCGCTGGGCGCGCTGTTCGGCTTCATCAACGGGATGGTCATCACGCGACTCAAGGTGCCAGACCTGATCGGCACGCTGGCGATGGACCTTGTCTATCGTGGCCTGTGCCTGATCGCGGTCAAGGGGATCGTACTGTCGCGGTTCCCCGAGCCTATCGTGGCTATCGGGCGCGGCGATATCCCCGGGTTCCTGCCGCTGCCGGTGGTGATCGGGTTGCTGACGCTGATTGCTGGCTACTTCGTCTACACCCGGACCCATCTTGGCCGTTACGCCCAGGCGATCGGATCCAATCCGGAGGCGGCGGAACTGGCGGGGGTGCCGGTCGACAGCACTCGGGTGCGAGTCTACGTCCTGATGGGCGCGATGGCAGGACTGGCGGGCGTTATGCTGGCCGGTAAGCTGAACGCCGTCCAGGCGACATCGGCGCCGTTCTTCAACCTGCATGTCATCGCGGCGGTGGTCGTCGGCGGCACGTCGCTGTTTGGTGGACGCGGGTCAATGCTTGGCTCGCTTTGCGGCGTGCTGCTGCTGGCCATGATGATCAACGCCCTTGTGACACTGCGGATGGAGTTCTTCTGGCAGTCGGTCGCCTCGGGCGTGGTGATCATCCTTTCGGTAGCCTTCTACACCTGGCTACAGCGCAAGGATCGCGATGGTGAAGGCAATTGGCTGGCCGGACTGACCAAGCCCGAGAACCTGCGGATGCTGCGGCTTTTCAGCGTGCTGGTGCTGGTGCTGGCCGCGATCTTCGGGGCGGGCGCGCTGATCGGTGACTAACGGGCAACCGCACCGGAACGAAAACAAAATCAACGACAACGGGGAGGAACGAAAATGAAGATAGTGATAGCGGCAACCACTGTCGCAACGCTGACCCTGGCTGGCATGGCGCAGGCGCAGACCCTGCCGCTGCGGGAATTGCCGGGCAGCGCCGACCGCGATTTCTGGCTGCCCGAGGAGCTGAACGCCGAAGGCTCGGTCGAGGCCATTCAGGCCGTCGTGGGCGCGGCCGCTGTGCCGGTGGCGGTGCCGGTTCCGGATCCGGTGCGTATCGCGCTGATCTATCCGTCGGCGGATGTGTCCGACTTCTGGGCGCGCGCCTACCTCGCGCTGACCGCGCGGCTGGACCAACTGGGCATTCCCTTCGAGACAACTGAGTTTGCGTCGCGCCAGATCGAACATGAACTGCAAAGCACCTATGCCACGCAGGTCAACCAGGACGGCGACCTCTATGACTTCGTGATCTTCGGGCCATCCGAACTGGCCACCCAGGCCGACAACATCGACAAGCTGTCGGCAAACAACGACTTCCGCACCTTCGTCTGGGCCTTCCACACACCCCTGAAGGACGTGGTGAACCAGCCCGACAACTGGTTTGACTTCTCATCCAGCTTTGGCGCCGCACGGATGTGCGATTTCGCGCTGGAGACCTACGGTCGCGACATCACCTATGCGTTGATCCGCGGCATCCCCGGGATCACCGACAACCAGCGTTCGGGCGAGTGGGCCGACTGTGTGAATGAACGCGGTGGCTGGACGATGGCCTACGAACACTACGGAGAATACACGCGTGAGGGCGGATCGACCGGGACCAACCTGATCGTGCAGGCCTACCCGGAGGTGACCTTCATTCACAACGCCAACACCGCCATGGCCATGGGGGGGATGGAGTCGCTGATTGCGGCCGGGCGCCATACTGACATCGTGTCGACCGGTTGGGGCGGGACAGGACTGGAACTGGACGCGATCCGTCGGCGCGAATTGAACGCCACACCGATGCGGATGGGCGACGACGTGGGGGCCGCGACCGCCGAGGCGATCAAGTATCACCTGGAGAACCGCGCTACCGAGCTTCCCTATGTCTTTCTGGGCCGTATCCTCGTGGCACACGACGGCATGTCCAACGAAGAGATCGACGCACTGGAACAGGAAGCGTTCCGGTTCTCGGGCGTGGCGGCCCTGAACCGCTGACGTCAGTGGCGGAAAGTAAGATGGCGGGGAGCAATCCCCGCCATTCCCTGATGCGTGCCGGGTGCGACGCGGCGCTGCCTCAGACAGGGTCGGCACCGACGGCTGCCAATGCGGCCCGAGCCACCGCGACATCCTGATCGCCCGTGCCCGACCCGACTCCGATCCCGCCCAGAAGCACACCGTTCCGCTTGATCGGCAAACCGCCTGGTAACCCGGTCACGGCCCCGTCGGTCGCTGCGGCTATGGCAAGGCGCACGGACTCAGGGATGGATGCCGAGGGACCGCCGGTTGAGGCAGAGGTGCAGGCCTTGGTCCGCGCGGATCGCATCGACAGGACCTTTGCCCCCGCCATCCGAAGGCTTGCGAGGTCTACCGCCGAGGCATCGACAATTACGACGCACTGCGGCTGGCCCATGCCTGCCGCTGCCTCCTGCGCCGCGGCAAGCATGGTCAGCAGCGCCGCGTCGGTCAGCCGTTCCGTAGCGTAGGTGATCTGCATGAAGTGGCTCCTAGTACGAGTTCGGATTTCCACAGCGCCGATGCCTACTCGGAAAAGACGATTTGCGCCTTCATCGCGCGGCTTCGGTCGCTGGCCAGCAGAAACGCCTCTTCGGCGCGATCCAGGGGGACACTGTGGGTTACCAGAGGTGCCACGTCGATCAGTCGCTTCTGCATCAGCCGAACCCCCGCGGCGAACTCTTCGTGGAACCGGAAAGACCCCCGCAGATCCAGTTCCTTGGCGGTGATCGCCATCATCGGCAGGTTCATGTCCCCGCCGAGGCCCAGTTGCAGGATGACGCCCCGCGGGCGCATGGCGGCGATGGCCGCGACCAGCGCAGCCGCAACGCCGGTGCATTCGTACAGGACATCGAAGTAGCCCTTGTCGGCGGTGTAGCCGGTCAATGCTGCGGGGTTCGTTCCCGTGTTGATGACGCGGTCCGCACCGGCCTTGCGGGCCAGGGAGAGCGTGAAGTCGGACAGGTCCGTCGCCACGATCTCGGCCGCGCCCGCGCGGCGCGCGGCCAGGATCGACAGCATGCCGATCGGGCCACAGCCGGTGACCAGGACACGGCGGCCCAGTAACTGCCCCGCCCGATTGGTGGCATGCAGCGTCACGGCCAAAGGTTCGGCCATTGCGGCCTCGGCCGTGGTCAGGCCCGTGGCGTCCACGCATTGCGCCACATTGGCCACAAGACTTTCGCGGAACGCGCCCTGGATGTGGGGAAAGGGCATCGCGCTGCCATAGAAGCGCATGTTGAGGCATTGGTTTGCCAGCCCTTCAAGGCAGTAGCGGCACTGGCCACATGGACGGCTGGGCGAAACCGCGACAAGTTGCCCGGGTCGCAGCGTGGTCACACCCTGCCCCGTCTCCTCGACGTACGCAGACACCTCATGTCCCAGGATCATCGGTTCGCGCAGGCGCACTGCGCCAAAGCCGCCGTGGTTGTAGTAGTGCAGGTCAGACCCACAGACCCCGCCGGTGGCCAGTCGCAGGCGCACTTGGTCCGGCCCTGGCGTCTCGGGCGGGTGGTCCTCGATGCGCAGATCGCGCGCGGCGTGGATGACAATGGCACGCATCACAAGACCGGGGTGGGCAGAGGCTCGCCCGCGAAATGGGCCGTGAGGTTATCTCTCATCAGTTGTCCCATCGCCTTGCGCGTGTCGACGGTGCCCGACCCATGGTGAGGTTGCAGCAGGAGATTCGGGGCGGTCAGAAAGCGAGAATTCAGGTTCGGCTCGCCCTGGAACACGTCCAGCGCGGCACCGGCTATCTGACCGGCCTCGAGCGCGTCCAAGAGGGCGGTTTCATCCAGATTGGCGGCACGACTGATGTTGATGACGGTGCCGTCCCGCCCAAGGGCCTGCAACACGCGGGCGCCGACGATATGATGTGTTTCGGGCGTGGCGGCCAGTGCAACGATCAGATGGTCCGAGCGTTCGGCCAGCGCCACGGGATCGGGCACATAGTCCCAGCCTGCCGCTTCGGCCTCGGCCTTTGGCGTGCGGGCGGCATAGGCGATCTCCATCCCGAAGCCGTGCAACCGTCTCCCGATTGCGGCGCCGATCCGACCAAGGCCCAGGATGCCCGCCCTACTGCCCGACACCCTGCGCGTCAGCGGAAACATGCCCTGCTTCGCCCAGTTGCCCGACCGCACCCACTCCTCCGCCGCTCCGACCTTGCGCACCAGCGCCAGCAGCATCGCCACCGCGATATCGGCCACATCCTCGGTCAGCACATCCGGAGTGTTCGTCACGCGGATCCCCCGCGCATGGCAACTGGGCAGGTGGACGGCATCGTAGCCCGTACCGTAGACCGCGATCACCTCGAGGTTCGGGCAGGCCGCGATCATTGCTTCACTTGCACCAAGGTCGCCACGCGTGGCGATGCCTCGGACATTCGGCCCGACCTCGGCCAGCAAAGTGGTGTGGTCTGCAGCTTCCCACCAGCGGTGGACGTGGAACGCGTGCTCCAGTGGGTCCTGGTCCCATTGGGGATATGGTCCGACCTGCAGGATGTGGGGCTTTACGAGATACACCTGGGTAGCGCCTTGACAGGAACTGTTAACGATAACATAACCAGCTTGAATGGCGCTGTCGAGACTGTAGTGACGCGAGGTTGGAGTTTGGAGCAAAGGCTGTTCAACCTGTCCGGGCGTCGGGCCCTGATTACCGGGTCGTCGCAGGGCATCGGGTTCGCGCTGGCCCGGGGGCTGGCCGGGGCCGGGGCCGCGGTCGTGCTGAACGGGCGCGATCCCGCGCGGCTGTCCGAAGCGGCGGTGCAGATCCCCGGCGCCCTGACCCTGCCCTTCGACGTGACCGATCACGACGCCGTCCGCGCCGCCATCGACGGCTTCGAGGCCGGCACCGGCGCCATCGACATCCTGGTGAACAACGCCGGCATCCAGCACCGCGGGCCGCTGGAGGAATTTCCGGCGGAGGCGTTCGAACGCCTGCTCCAGACCAACGTCGCCTCGGTGTTCCATGTGGGCCAGGCCGTCGCGCGGCACATGATCGCGCGGGGCCAGGGCCGGATCATCAACATCGCCAGCGTGCAGACGGCACTGGCCCGCCCC
>CAYYOE010000056.1:0-14377 GCA_964473055.1 uncultured Rhodobacterales bacterium
CGCTGCTTTTTCGAGTACAATGCCCTGATCCGGCATGCCCGGCGCGATCCGGGCCGGGTGCCCGAGGTCCATCATTTCGACGAGGCGCAGGCGCTGGTCGTGATGCGCTACCTGTCGCCCCATGTCATCCTGCGCAAGAGTATCGTGGCAGGTCGCCGTCACCCGAACCTTGGCCGCGACATGGGGCTGTTCCTGGCGCGGTCGCTGTTCCGCGGATCGAATCTGTCACTTCCGGCAGCGCAGGCGAGGGCCGATGTCGCGCTGTTTTCCGACAATGTCGCGCTGTGCGACATCACCGAGAACCTGGTCTTCACCGATCCCTACTTCGACGCGCCGATGAACCGGCACACCCCGGGGCTGGAGCCTTGGGTGGACCGGCTGCGCGCCGACCGCGACATGCGGGTGGCCGCGCAGGAGATGAAGGCGGCCTTCGTCAGCAAGGCCGAGACGCTGGCGCATGGTGACCTGCATTCGGGGTCGATCATGGTGACCGAAGAGGACACCCAGGTCATCGACCCGGAATTTGCGGTCTATGCGCCGTTCGGGTTCGATGTCGGCATGTTGCTGGCGAATTTCCTTCTGGGGTTCTTCGCCCAGTCCGGCCACGAGGACGGCCCCGGCGCGCGCGACAGCTATCGCCGCTGGCTTCTGGACCTGACGACCGAGACCTGGGACGTGTTCGTGTCCGAGTTCACCCGACTGTGGCGGACCGAGCGCACGGGCATCCTTTACGCCCGCACCCTCTACGAGGATCACGGCGACCCGCTGGGGGCAGAGCAGGCCCTGCATCGGTTGGTGTCGAGCATCTGGTCCGACACCATGGGATTTTGCGGCGTGGAAATGCATCGCCGGATCCTGGGGCTTGCCCATGTCGAGGACCTGGAAAGCATTGCCGATGATGGCCGCCGACTTGTGGCTGAACGCCGTGCCCTTGCGCTGGGGCGGCACCTTGCGGTGAACCGCGATGCAATCCCGGGAATCGGGGCAGTCTGTGAACTGGCCGAGCGAATTGAACAGGAGGACCTGGCATGAAAGTCGACGGCACCCCCTACCGGTCCATCTGGCTGGCCCCGGACGGACGGACGGTCCAGATCATCGACCAGACACGGCTTCCGCACGAATTCCGCATCGTCGACCTGACCACGATGGACGCCGCCGCCGTGGCGATCCGCGACATGTGGGTGCGGGGCGCGCCGCTGATCGGGGCGACGGCGGCCTATGGGATGGCGTTGCAGATGGCGGAAGACCCGTCCGATGCCGCGATGTCGCAGGCCTATGACATCCTGCATGCCACGCGTCCTACCGCGATCAACCTGCGCTGGGCGTTGGACGATCTGCGCGCACGGCTTGCACCCTTGCCGACGGCAGACCGGCGTGACGCCGCCTTTGCCCGCGCCGCCGCGATCTGCGACGAGGATGTGGAAATAAACCGGCAAATCGGCGAACACGGGGTCGCCCTGATCGAGGCGGTTGCGGCGCGCAAGTCCGGCCCGGTCAACATCCTGACCCATTGCAACGCCGGATGGCTGGCCACGGTGGACTGGGGCACTGCCACCTCGCCCATCTATCAGGCGGTCGAGCGGGGAATCGACGTTCATGTCTGGGTGGACGAGACGCGCCCGCGCAACCAGGGCGCCCATCTGACCGCATGGGAAATGGCAGGCCACGGCATCCCGCACCACCTGATCGTGGACAATGCCGGCGGTCACCTCATGCAGCACGGCCAGGTGGACCTTGTGATCGTCGGCACCGACCGCACGACCGCGCAGGGCGACGTCTGCAACAAGATTGGCACCTACCTGAAGGCGCTGGCCGCCCGCGACAACGGGGTGCCGTTCTATGTCGCGCTGCCCTCGCCCACCATTGACTGGCGGGTGCGCGACGGGCTGCGTGAAATCCCGATCGAGGAGCGGTCAGGGGCGGAAGTGACGCATGTGCAGGGTCGCGACGATGTCGGCCGGGTCGCGCAGGTCCAGATTTCGCCCGACGCGACGCCGGGGGCGAACCCGGCCTTCGACGTCACGCCGGCGCGACTGGTCACGGGGCTGATCACCGAGCGCGGCATCGCCGAGGCAAGCGCCGATGCTCTGGCCCGGATGTTCCCTGACCTTTCGGCGGCTGCGGCATGAACGGTCAGGTGACGGGCGCAGTCGTCAGTGACCGTGCCGTGTCCATGTCGGTGACAAGATGCGTGGCGTAGCCACCGCGCAGGACCGCGCGCATCGGCGCAACCTTGTCTTCCCCGCAGGACACCAGCAGTCCCATGTCGAGCCCGAGCAACTGGTCCGGCGTGACCCCGATGATCCGATCGTCGAGCGCTCCTGTCACATGGGCACCGAGCGCGTTCACGAACCGGCCGCAAAGCACACCTTCGGCACCCGCTGCACGATATGCGGCCAGATCCTCCAGCGTCGCGACGCCCGAACCGACCACATGGCTGTCCGGCAGGCAGGATCCCGCGGCAAAGATCGCCTTGTTGATTCCGGTCAGCCGCGCCAGTTGGCCCGCGATGATCGGTTCCTCGCGCAGGGTTGCAGCATTGGTGGCCGACGACAGGACTGCCGGGGCAAACAGGTTGATGCAGGTGGCCGACAGTTTTCGCGCGAGGTTCGTGGTGCAGGCTTCGGCGGTGAATCCGAAGGGGCTGGGGACCGAGCCCACCAGTTGCAGCACTTCGATGCCCTGTGTCACCACGGGATCCATCTGTTCGGACACCTCGAATACGGTCTGGCCCCACGCGACGCCAAGCCGGTCGCCCGGAACAAGCAGGCCAGTCAGCCATTCTGCGGCACCACGGGCAACGCGCGCCAGGTTCTCGGAGGGTTCGGAAGCCGAGGGCACGATGTAGGCCGCCGACAGGCCGTAGCGGGCGCACAGGTCAAGTGCGAGCCGATGGCGGGTAAAGGGTTCATCGGCCAATGTCACGCGAATCAACCCGGCCGCCCGCGCATCCTGAAGGTAATTCACCACGCTTGCTCGCGACACGCGCATGCGTTGCGCGACCTCGCTCTGGTTCAGGCCTTCGTGATAGTAGAGCCACGCTGCCTCGATCAGGGCATCGTTGCGCCTGGTGCGCGCGCCTCTGAGTGGCGAGAATCTTGTAGGGTCATCGCTCATTATGGTCTTTTGTCACATATATTTGACAAAAGACAAGAGATTCCACCAAGCGATTGGCGGACTCGCATGTCGAACTCGGATCGGACGCCATGCGTGACCTGATCATCGGACTCGACGCCGGAACCTCGATGATCAAGGCCGTTGCATTTGGCGTGGACGGCGATGAAGTGGTCGCGGCCAGTCGGACCAACAGCCATGCCGCAACGCCGGACGGCGGAGCGACCATGGACATGGCCCGTGTCTGGGCGGACTGTGCGACCGTTCTGCGCGATCTGGTGGTTCGGATTGATCCCCTGCGCGACCGGATCGCGGCGATGGGTGTCACCGGGCAGGGTGACGGGACGGTTCTGCTTGACCGGGCGGGAGCTCCGGTCTGTGACGCGATGTTGTGGCTTGACCGTCGAGCGGCCGGTTGGGTCTCGGGATTTATCGGCAGCGCGCCCGACCGCGCGCGGTTCCAGGCCACGGGTACCGGGCTGACGGCCTGCCAGCAGGGCGCGCAACTGAACTGGATGCGCAAGGCGATGCCGGACGCACTGGACCGAGCAGCCACCGCTTGCCACTGCAAGGACTGGCTTTACTGGCAACTGACCGGCGTGCGCGCCACCGATCCTTGCGAAGCAAGCTTCAGTTTCGGCAACTTCCGGACCCGGAACTACGACGACACTGTGATTGCGGCCCTTGGGCTTGCCGACCTGCGCCCCCTTATGCCGCCGATCCTGGACGGCGCGGCCGAAACCCGCCCCCTGACGCCAGCGGCCGCGCAGGCGACCGGCCTGCCCGTCGGCCTGCCTGTGGCGCTGGGCTATCTGGACGCCGCCTGCACTGCGCTCGGTGCCGGTGTGCATGAGGGCGGTCAGGGCTTTGGATGCACCATCGTCGGCTCGACCGGCGTGCACCTCAAGGGACTGGCTGCGGATGAGGTCGCCCTCGACGCGGCGCCCGGGGGATATGTCCTGGTCCTGCCGATTCCCGGCCGGGTCGCGCAGATGCAGACCAACATGTCTGGCACACTGAACCTCGACTGGGTCCTTGGCCTGGGGCGCGACCTCGTGGCGGACTGCGGCTATCCGCCGCCCGACCTGCTCGCCCGGCTGGAGGGTTGGCTGGCCGAGGGATCGCGACTGCCACCGATCTTCCATCCCTACGTTTCGCCCGCAGGCGAGCGTGGCCCGTTCGTCGATCCGAACGCGCGGGCGGGGTTCCTTGGGCTCGACACGGGGCATGGCTATGCCGATCTGGTCCGCGCCGTGGTCGAAGGGCTGTCACTGGCGGCCCGCGATTGCTACGCCGCCATGGGCGGGGTGCCCCCGGAAGTGCGCCTGACGGGCGGTGCTGCCCGGTCCGACGGGGTGCGGCGGATCATGGCCGAGGCTCTGGGCGTGCCCCTGCGTCAGGTGCTTCGGCAAGAGGCGGGTGCCGCCGGGGCCGCTATGATTGCTGCGGTCTCGACCGGTGTTTGGAGGGATATGGAAACCTGCATCGACCAGTGGGTCAGCCCGCACCTCGGCCCGGCCGAGACGCCCGACCCCGTCGCAGTTGCGGTCCGCACCGCGCGGTTTGAGACCTATCGCGGGGCACGTGAGTCGATGCCCCCCACATGGGCGGCCCTGGCAGCCCCTGACCCGATTGCCCCAGTTGAACCCGGAAAGGATTCGTCATGACCGAAGCAGACCTGCGCGCCGATATCGTGGCCTGCTGCAAGGAACTTGATGCGCGCGGATTGAACCGTGGCGCGTCCGGCAACGTATCTGCCCGGATGGGCGACGCGATGCTCATCACCCCGTCCGCGGTGCCCTACACTCGGCTGGAACCGGACATGATCGCGGTGATGCCGCTGTCGGGCGACTACGGCTCATGGGAGGGGCCGCTCAAGCCGTCGACCGAATGGCGCTTTCACCTCGACTTGACTCGCGCGCGGCCCGAGGCCGGCGCAGTGGTCCACACCCATGCAGAATTCTCGACAATCCTTGCCATTGCCCGCAAACCCATTCCGGCGATCCACTACATGATCGCGGCCTTCGGCGGCATGGAAATTCCCGTCTGCGACTATGCCTGCTACGGCACGGCCGAGTTGAGCGAGGCGATCCTGAACGTGCTGGGCGGGATGAACGGCTGCCTGATGGCCAATCACGGGATGCTGACCCTGGGGCCGGACCTCACACGCGCCACCTGGCTTGCCTTCGAACTGGAGGCCCTGGCGCATCAGTATTTCCACGTCCTGCAGATAGGGGGCGGACATCTGCTGACCGAGGCCGAGATCGCCGAGGTGGCAAAGGGCTTTGCCCGGTATGGGGTGCAGAAAGAGGACTGAGGTTCTTGCCTGGGCCGGATGTTCGCCATTGACGCGGTCACCCGATGGCCGGGTGGGTAGCGCGAACAGCCGTTCATGGCCCAGAGGTTCGCTTTATGCCGCGGACCGGGACCTTCTGTCCGGAAGCAGGGGCTACACTCGACCAGCCGCGCCCATGCCCCGCATCACCGCCCGGGCGGTTGCAAGCACCGGGGCTTCGATCGTCTTCAGGATGGCGATCCGGTCGAAGGCAGCGGGATCTGCGGCGAGGGCGGATCGCAGGGCCGTGCCGAAGGCTTGCCGCAACTCGGTCCCGATATTGAACTTGGCGATGCGGAATTCGCAGGCAAGCCCGGCGCGCGTCCCCGCAGGCACACCCGATCCGCCGTGGATCACCAGGGCAACGTCCGTTGCCGCTGCGATGCCCGCCAGCCGGTCACGGTCCAGCGCCGTACCCGGTGTCGTCTGGAGGTGGACGTTGCCCACCGATATCGCCATCGCGTCAATGCCCGTCTCGCGCGCGAAGATCGCGGCCTCGCCGGGATCGGTGCCAGCCGATGCCGCGCCGCCCGCATAGCCGACAAAGCCGATCTCGCCCTCGCAGGACGCGCCCGCCGCATGGGCCAGCGCCGCAACTTCGGCCGTCGCCCGGATGTTCTCGGCGAACGGCAGGCGTGAGCCATCGAACATGACGGACGTGAACCCGGCATCGAGGGCCGCGCGGCATTCGTCTGCCGACGCCCCGTGGTCCAGATGCGCGACCACCGGCACATCGACGTCGGCGGCAAGCTGGCGGAACATCGCCCCCCAAACCGTGACGGGCATGTGCGCCCGCGCCCCTGGCCCCGCCTGCAGGATCACCGGCGCGCGTTCAGCCTGTGCGGCCTGCACATAGGCGCGTGCGTCCTCCCAGCCCAGGCACACGAGACCAGGCGCCGCATAGCCCCCCGCCACGGCCGGGCGCAGCACATCGGCGAGGGTCGCGAGGGTCATTTGAACTTGGCCACCATGTCCATGATGCCGGGGATCGTGTGCAGCTGATCCGCGTGAGTTGGCTGGAAATACTGTTTCAGGCTGCGCTGGCTGAGACCGCCAAGGATGGTGAAGTAGTACATTTCGTATCCCGGCAACACGCAGCAGGGGTGATAGCCCCTGTCGATCAGCACCGTGGACCCGTCCATGATGTGATAGGCCTCGCCCGGCTCGTTATCGACACGCTGCAGCATCTGCAGCCCCGACCCGTGACTGGGGCGGAAGCGGAAATTGTAGCATTCGTCGTGCCGAGTCTCTTCGGGCAGGCGATCGGTGTCGTGCTTGTGGCTGGGAAACCCCGACCAGCCGCCGGCGCCCACGGTAAACAGCTCGCTGACCAGCAGACGCCCAACCCGGTCATGGTGTGCTGCGCCCAGGATGTGCTTGATCTTGCGATGGGTTTTGGTGTCGTCAGACCCGTATTGGACAACGTCGAGGTCTGCCGCCCGCACCGCAAAGGGGGGCAGCAACCCGTCAAACCTCGCCCCGGCGATGAAGGTCTCGGTGTCGGTGCGCGCGGTGATCCGGGTGCCTGTGCCGGTCGGCACATAGACGCCCTCGGGCTCGCCGTCCCAGACGTCCATGCCCCGGGTGCCGATATCGGCGAAGATCTGGCCCATGGTTTCGACCGTGACGGTGCCGGTCGCAGGCACCACGCAGGTCTCGTAGCCCGGCACGGCATAGTCGAAGCTCTCGCCCGCGCGCAGCCGGATGCGGTTGAAATAGACCAGCGGCACCCGCGGGTCGTCGGCATCGACGATGGCGCGGTTGGCGTTGTCGAAGGGGGCGATGTGCATGGGGCGTCCTTTCAGGCGGTCGGGGGCGGTGCAGAAGGGCCGGGATGCGCGGCGAGGAAGGCGTCCAGCTCGGCCGTGGTGGGCATGGCAGGGGCGCAGGCCACCCGGGCGACGACCATTGCTGCCGCCGCCGATCCGCGCAGGACGGCGTCGCGCACAGGTGCGCCGCGCGCCAGGGCCGCGACGAACGCGCCGAGAAAGCTGTCGCCTGCCCCGGTCGGCTTGATTGCCTCGGTCCGGTAGATGCCGGTGGCAAACTCGCCGTCGGGGGTCACCGTGACGGCCCCCGCCTCGCCCATCTTGTAGACGGCGACCTGTGCGCCCCCCGCGACCAGGGCGCGAGCCTTGTCCAGCCCTCGTGCCGGATCGCCCGCCATGAACCCGAATTCCACGTCGTTACCCACGATCACATCGCACAGCGCGCCTGCGCGGGAATAGACATCCGCCGCCACCTCCGGCGAAGGCCAGGAATAGGGGCGGTAGTCGATGTCGAAGATCAGGGGCAGCCCGGCCGCGCGCGCCAGGTCGAAAGCCCGGAAGGCTGCGCTGCGCGAGGGGGCCGCCGCCAGCACCGTGCCGGTGGTGATCAGGGCCGAGAAGGCCGCCCAGTCCACGGCTTCCACATCGGCGAGGGTCATCTCGAAATCGGCCGCACCGTTGCGGTAGATCACCGACTGGCAGTCCTGCACCCTTGTCTCGACCACGGCCAGCGAGTTGCGCGCCTCGCCCCCCACCGTTCGGACATGAGCGCGGTCCACCCCGTAGCGGTCAAGCTCGGACAGGCAGTAGCGCCCCACCGCGTCGTCCGACACGGACCCCACCAGCGCCGCGGCACAGCCCTGCCGCACCAGCGCCACGGCGATGTTGGCCGACGATCCGCCGAGAGCGGCGGTGAAGCGCGCGGCATCCTCGATCCGCGTGCCCGGCGGGTCGGCATACAGGTCCATCCCCGCCCGCCCGATCACGGCTAACCGTCGCCCCGTCAGACGCTCCAGTGCTGCGGTCACACGCCCGCCCTCTGCCCGGCGCGGCCCGCCTCGATCTCGGCGCGCTTCGCGCGCACGCTCCGGCTGTCGGACACCTCGGCCGTGCCCACTTCCCACCAGGCGTGGCCCTGCGTCGTCCAGCCCTCGTAGGGGTCCACCTGCATGACGATGATGCTGGTCCGTTCCGCCGCTTGTGCGCGACGGAACGCCTCGGCCAGTTCGGCGGGGCTTGCGACAGTTTCTGCCAGCGCGCCCATGGCGCGGGCATGGGCCGCGAAGTCCACGGCAAAGGGCTCGGCCACCGTGGGGCAGTCGGCGATCAGGTTGTTGAAGCTGGGCTGCCCGGTGTTGTTCTGCAGCTTGTTGATGACCGCAAAGCCGCCGTTGTCGAGCACCAGCACGATGAGCTTGTGCCCCGTCAGCACCGACGAATAGATGTCGGAATTCATCAGAAGGTAGCTGCCGTCGCCCACGAAGACGATGGTATCGCGGTCGGGTTCAGTCTCGGCCTGGGCGATACGCGCGCCCCAGCCGCCCGCGATCTCGTAGCCCATGCAGGAGAACCCGAACTCCACGTCCACGGTGCCGATGCCCAGCGTGCGCCAGTTGGCTGTGACCTCGGCGGGTAGTCCGCCCGCCGCCGTCACGATCCGGTCGCGCGGGTGGCACAGCACGTTCACCACGCCGATCGCTTGCGCGTAGGAATTCGGGCGGTTGCCCCCCTGGCCGTCGCCGGGGGCCACGTTGCCTGCGACATAGGCGTCCCAGCTGCGGCGTTGGTCCCGTGCGTGCGCGACCCAGGCATCGGGCGCCCGGTAGCCCGTCAGCGCGCCCCCCAGTGCCGCCAACCCCAGCTTCGCGTCACCCACCACGGGCAGGGACAAGTGCTTGGCCGCATCGTGGCGCGCGGCGTTCAGCCCGATCAGGCGGGCGTCGGGGGAAAAGACGGTCCAGGACCCGGTGGTAAAGTCCTGCAGCCGCGTGCCCACAGCCAGTACCACATCCGCCGCCCCGGCGATGGCATTGGCACTGTCCGATCCGGTCACGCCGACCGGGCCGATGTTAAGGGGATGCGTGGCGAGCATGTTCGCGCGTCCCGCGATGGTTTCCACCACAGGGATGCCATGCGCCTCGGCGAAGGCGGTCAGGTCCACGACCGCGCCGGCATACTGCACGCCGCCGCCTGCGATGATGACGGGACGAGCTGCCTCGCGCAGGGCCGCGGCGGCATCGGCCAGTTCGCCCACGTCGGGCGCCTGCCGCCGGATACGGTGGACGCGCCGCGCGAAGAAAGCCGTCGGATAATCCCAGGCCCAGCCCTGCACATCCTGCGGCAGGCCAAGGAAGGCCGGGCCGCAATCGGCGGGGTCCAGCATCGTGGCAAGCGCCGCAGGCAGCGACTGGATGATCTGTGCGGGGTGCGTGATGCGGTCCCAGTAGCGGCTGACGGCCCGGAAGGCATCATTCAGGCCCAGCGCCGGATTCCCGAAATGCTCCAGTTGCTGCAACACCGGGTCGGGTAGACGGGTGAGGAAGGTATCACCGCAAAGCATCAGCATTGGCAGCCGGTTGGCATGGCACAGCGCGGCAGCCGTCAGCAGGTTCGCGGTGCCGGGCCCGGCGCTGGCCGTGCAGAACATGAAGCGGCGCCGCAGATGGTACTTGGCATAGGCGGCGGCGGCGAAGCCCATGCTCTGTTCGTTCTGCCCGCGGTAGAGGGGCAGTTCGTCGCGCACGGGATACAGCGCCTCGCCCAGGCAGGGGACGTTGCCATGCCCGAAGATGCCGAATCCGCCGCCGCAGATGCGCGTCTCGGTCCCGTCGATGTCGATGTACTGGGCCATCAGCCAGCGCACGATGGCCTGCGCCACGGTCAGCCGGACGGTTGAACTGCTTTCGGTCATCGTTCCTTCCTCGTGTTTCGGCTCTGGTCCATGGCCTGTCGGGGAGGTGTCCCTGCCTCTCCTCGATATCGTAGCGAAACTGCAACCGTTTGCAAACGCAACCTGCGACCCGTCGGATGGTCACGGATCGGCTTGGGTGGTGGCGCGCTGGACTTTGACGTGAGGCAGGACCAGACTACCAGAGCCAAATTACGGGAGCGCGGAGTGCGCGTCACATTGAAGGAGGTCGCAGCACGGGCCGGGGTATCGCGGTCGGCCGTTTCGCGCACCTTCACCGAAGGCGCGTCGGTCTCTCCCAAGATGCGGCGCAAGGTCGAGAAGGCCGCCGAGGACCTTGGCTATAGCCCGAACGCCCTCGCGTCGTCCTTGACGACAGGTCGGACAAAGCTGATCGGGCTGGTATCGAACAACTTCCACAACCCGTTGTTCCTGGAAGTCTTCGACCTGTTCACGCGGGGCCTGCAGGACCGGGGGCTGCGTCCCTTGCTGGTCAACCTGTCGGACGAGACGGACCCGCAGAATTCCCTGCGGATGCTGAAGCAGTATTCGGTGGATGGCGTGGTGCTGGCGTCCTCGACCCTGCCGGTGGGCTTCGCCCGTGCCTTCCGCGATGCGGGTCTTCCGATCGTCCATGCCTTCGGACGCCTTTCGGGATCGCCGCAAGTCCATGTTGTCGGCATCGACAACGTCGAGGCCGGGCGCATCGCGGCGCGGACCCTACTTGACCGGGGATACCGGCGGATCGCCCTGCTGGGTGGTCCGGAACTGGCGACCACGACCCAGGACCGTCTTCTAGGCTTCCGGGGCGAACTGGAAGGGCAAGCAGGGGTGGAAGCGACGTACCACTTCGCGGACGCCTATTCGTTCCGCGCGGGTCGGGCGGCGATGCAGGCTCTTCTGACGCATCCGCCGGCAGAGGCGTACTTCTGCGGGGACGATGTGCTTTGCATCGGCGCGATCAGTGCCTTGCGCGATGCCGGGTATCGCGTGCCCGAAGATGTGGGTGTGATCGGGCTGAACGACATGGCGATCGCCGGGTGGGAAATCATCAACCTCACCACCATCCGCCAGCCCATCCTGCAGATCGTGCATTCCGCCGTGGAACTGATGGTCAGCACGCTGAAGGACAAGGACAGGCACGTCGAGGCGCGCCTGTTTCCCTGCGAGATCGTCGAGCGCGGGACGCTGCGCCCGCTGCCTGCACCGGACTAAGAAAGGGTGGGGAAAAACCGTCGTTCAAGCATTGCGACGGAGGTCATCGGATGGCCGCGGTAAGCTGCTCCTCCGCCGGTGGTCTGCACTTTATGGCGTCAGGTCATTGCGACGCCTGAACGCGCGCAGGTGTCACCAAAGCGGCTGGCCGTGAGGGGCCATCCGCTGCCCGGGCGGCTTTGCGGCTGATCCGGGCGGGGCACTCCGTTCAATCGGCATGCAATCCAGCGGCGCCGCCATGTTCAACGGTGCTGTCAGGTGTCGTCATTCATCCCGCCCACGCTAGCGGAACATCGGCGGCCGCGCGTCGACCCAGCGGCCCTCGGCCCC
Organism: uncultured Rhodobacterales bacterium; assembly: GCA_964473055.1. GTDB lineage: Bacteria > Pseudomonadota > Alphaproteobacteria > Rhodobacterales > Rhodobacteraceae > UBA996. Next base: position 11,672 of record CAYYOE010000056.1, read on the forward strand.
GCCACTTTCGGCCACCGCGAACACCGCTGCCATCGACCGCAACCCGTCCTCGGCCCTTGGGTAAAGGTCGGCCTCGGGCGCCACCGCGCGGCCTGCCGCCCGCGCCTCGATCGCATCGGCGAGGTCGCGGTAGATGTTGGCAAAGGCCAGCGGCATCCCCTCGGCATGGCCGATGGTGACGCGGCTGGACCGGTCGGCCTCGGGCGACAGACCCGCCTCGCCGCGCTCGATCACCTGCAACCGCTGGCCGAGCGGCATCCAGTGCAGCTGGTTGGGCTGTTCCTGCGCCCAGCGCAGCCCGCCCTTCTCGCCGAACACCTGCAGCGTCAGCCCGTGCTGCCGCCCGATCGCGACGGACGATGTCCACAGCCGCCCGACCGCGCCGCCATCGAAACGCAGGTTCACCATGGCGTCGTCCTCCAGCACGCGGGACGCGATGCAGGACACGGTGTCGGCGGACAGGCGTTCGGCCTGCTGGCCGATCACGAAGCTGGCCATGTGCAGCGCGTGAATGCCGCAATCGGCGAACTGCGCCGACACGCCCGCCTGTGCGGGGTCATAGCGCCAGCGGACGCGCGGGTTGTCGGCATCTGCGGCGTCGGCGTGGTGCCCATGCGCGAATTCGGCCACCACCAGCCGGATGCGCCCCAGATCGCCCTGCGCCACCATCGCGCGCATGTGGCGGACGAGGGAATAGCCGGTGTAGCCGTAGTTCACCGCGCAGATGCGGCCCGACGATCGGGCCAGGCGCACGATCTCCTCGCCTTCCTCGACCGTCATCGTCATGGGCTTTTCGCAAAGCACATGGAACCCGGCCGACAGGAACGCGCGGGTGATCTCGAAATGCGTGGCGTTGGGCGTGGCGACCGTGATCAGGTCCACCCGGTCGGGGCGGTTCCGCTCGCCCTCCAGCATCTCGCGCCAGTCCCCATAGGCGCGGTCGTGGGCCAGACCCAGCCGCTGGCCATAGGCGCGGCCTGCGTCGGGGCGGTGGTCCAGTGCGCCCGCGACAAAGTCGAACCGCCCGTCCAGCCCCGCCCCCAGGCGGTGCGCCGGGCCGATCTGGCTGCCCTCGCCGCCACCGATCAGTCCCCAGGCCAGTTTCGGCATGGATGGTCCCTTTCCTAGTCGAATCCGATGCTGCGGAGGTAATCGCGGTTCGCACGGGCGTCGTCGATGGGCGACACGTCCAGCGTGGGGTCGCAGTCCTGCTCGACGGTGCACCAGCCCGCAAACCCCGCGTCCAGCAGGATCTGCCGCACAGCGGGAAAGTCCACGTCGCCCTGGCCGAGATTGCAGAAGATGCCCTGCCCGCAGGCATCATAGAACCCGGTGCGGTTGGCGATGGCGCGGGCCTTCACGCCTGGGTCGATGTCCTTGAAGTGCATGTAGGAAATGCGGCCGATGTGGCGGCGCATGAAGGCGACCGGGTCGAACCCGGCGTAGGAATGGTGGCCGGTGTCGAAGCAGATCTTCAGCACCTCTTCCGGCACCTCGTCCAGCAGGCGTTCCAGCTCGGGCTCGAAGTCGATGAAGCCCGCGGCATGGGCGTGGATGCCGACCGTCAGGCCGTACTCCTCGGCCCCCATCCGTGCGACCGTGGCGATCCGGTCGCGGAACGCGGCCCATTCGGCGGCGTCCATCTGCTCGGCCTCGGCCGCGCGGCCGGCGGTGGGCGCACGGCGGGGCGAGATGGAATCGATCAGCACCAGGTGCCGGGCGCCATGGGCCACCAGCGCCCGGCAGGTGCGCACCGCGCCATCCAATACGTCGTCCCAGGCGGCGGGGTCGTGGAACGCGCGGAACACCACGCCGCCGATCAGTGTCAGGCCGACCTCGTCCAGCGCCTCGGCCAGCAGGGCCGGATCCTCGGGCATGAAGCCCACGGGGCCCAGCTCGATTCCGCGGTAGCCTGCCGCGGCGCAGTCCCGCAGGACCGACCGCCAGGGCGGATTGCGCGGGTCGTCTGGAAACTCGACGCCCCACGAACACGGGGCATTGCCGATCTGGATCGTCATCTTGAGGGGGTCCTTTCGCGCCTCAGAACTCGGACAGGTCTGTCCATGATCGCCGGTCAGCCGAGGTCATGGCCGCGGCGATCACGCGGTTGACCTCCATCCCGTCGCGGAAGGTGGGCCAGACCGGCTGCCCGGTTTCGATCGCCGTCAGGAAATCCCGCGCCTCGATGATGATCTGGTCCTGGTAGCCGGTGCCATGCCCCGGTCCCTGGCAGAAGGGCAGGTAGTCGGGGTGGTCCGGCCCGGTCAGGATACGGGTGAAGCCGCGCGTCGCGGCGGGCCCGTCCATGCGGTAGAGCCAGATGGAATTCTGGTCCTCCTGGTCGAAGCGGATCGCGCCCTTCGTGCCCGTGATCTCATAGGCATAGCCCATCTTGCGGCCCGTCGCGATGCGGCTGACATGCAGGTGGCCCATGGCGCCCGTTTCGAAGCGGCACATGATCTGGGCCTGGTCGTCGTTCGTGACGTCCCCGCCGGGACGGATGGCATGGACCGTCTCGACCTCGGCCACCAGCGACCGGATCGGCCCCATCAGCGCCAGCGCCGCGTTGACGATGTGCGGGGCCAGGTCGCCCATGGCGCCGTTCGCCGCGCCTTGCGCGCGCCAGGTCGCGGGAAGGGCGGGGTCGGCGTAAAAGTCCTCGGTATGTTCGGCGCGGAACCAGGTGATGTTGCCGATCTCGCCCGA
>CAYYOE010000057.1:0-14320 GCA_964473055.1 uncultured Rhodobacterales bacterium
AGGATCAGGGCCACGACCGCCGCATTGGGGCGGATGAAGTCGTAGCCCAGATAGGAGAACAGGATCGTGGGGATCGTGGTGAAGGACGGGCTGCCGACGATGAAGGCCAGCGCGAATTCCTCGATCGACAAGATGAAGACGATCAGGAACGACGCCAGAACGCCCGGCTTGAGCACCGGCCAGAAGGCTGCCCGGAACACGCCCCATCCCGATGCGCCCAGATCGCGGGCGGCGTTGATGACCTCCTGGTTCACCTGCGCGAAGCTCACGGTCAGGATGCGCACCGCATAGGGGATGAACAGCACCACATGGCCCAGAAGGATCGCGCCATAGCGGGAATAGACCCCGAAGGACACGAGGATCGAGGCGAAGAACACCGCCGTCACGAAACCGGGCAGCACAAGCGGCGTCAGCGTGATGATCTGCGCCGCCGTCTTTCCGGGAAACTCGATCCGGGCAAAGGCATAGGCCGTGGGGGCGGCCAGCAGGATCGCGGTTATGGCCGCCACCGGGGCCAGCGTGTAGGAGTTCAACATCGCCGTCGAAAGCGTCGTCGTTTCCCACATCAGGGTCCAACGCTCAAAGGACAGCGCGGGGGGCAGAACGTCCGGGTAGCTCCACGGCGTGCCGGGGGCGACCAGCGACCATAAAAGCGCCATCGCGAAGGGCACCAGAAGCCACAGCACAAGTACTACCGCCAGCAGCGCCGCCAAAAGGGTGTTGAGCCGCGCAAGCACCATGTCAGGCGCGCTCCGCGATGCGGGTCAGCCCCTGCACCAGCGCGGTGAACCCCACGGCGCCGACCAGCGACAGGACCATCAGCGTCACGCCCACCACGGCCGCCGCGTTCCAATCGCCATAGGTGACGCCTTGGTATTGCACCATCAGGGTCGCAAGGCTGTTTTCCCGCGTCGGCCCGACGGTCGCCTGAAAGGTGAAATCGCCCGCCACATTGATGAAGATCAGGATCGAGGCCGCCTGCATCGCCCGCGCGGTCAAGGGCAGCACCACCTTGCGGAACCGCGCGACTGGCCCGGCACCCAGATCGCGGGCCGCGTTCAGCACCGGATCGGGGATCGCCTGCACCGCGCCCTGCAACAACAAGAAGGCCAGCGGCAGCTGCTTCCAGACCTGCAGCGCGATCAGGCCATAGCCGCCCCGATCGTTCTGCAGCCGGATCGGCCGGTCGGTCAGCCCCAGCCACATCAGCGCCTGGTTGACGATGCCGTGAAACGCGATGACGTTGAGCAGCAGGAAGACCGCCACCAGCCCCGGCACGAAATAGGGTGCCTTGATCAGCGCCGACAGCAGGTAGGACCCCGCAAAGGGTTTCCTGAGCCACAGCGCCAGCGGATAGGCGATGGCCAGCGTGATCAGCGCCGAGGTGGTGGCCACATAGGCCGACCATTCCAGCGCGTTCCAATAGCGCCTTGTGCCGAACATCTCGGCCCAGTGGCGCAGGCTCAGCACATCCTCGCCGTTGAAATTGTGCAGGCCGAAGGATTGCGCCACCGCCCGCCAGATCACCAGCGACATCATGACGATGACCAGCCCCAGCGCCGGGGTCAGAAGAAGCGCGACCCTGACCGCCTTAGGCATGTGGAGCGTCCTCCAGCACGACCACGCCCTCGCGCGGTACGTCGAACCGGATCTCCGTCTCTTCGGGAATGTCGTGGGTGCCCGGAACCTGAAGACGGAGTGTCTGGCCGCCCGCCGTCACGAACAGGTCGAGCCAGCCACCCTGAAACGCCACATGCGCAACCCGGCCCGACAACGCGCCGGTGTCCGACAGGCGCACCACCTCGGGCCGCCAGCAGATCGTGCGTCTCGCGGCATCGGGCGCATCCACCGGAACCGGGCCAAAGGGCGTCTGCATCGCGCCGCTGACGATTGTGCCGTCCAGCAGGTTCGCGGCCCCGATGAAATCGGCGACAAAGCGGGTGCGGGGCCGGAAATAGATCTCGCGCGGGCTGCCCGATTGCTCGATCACGCCGCCGTTCAGCAGGAACACCGTATCCGACATGGCCAGCGCCTCGGCCTGATCATGCGTGACATAGACGGCGGTGAAGCCGACCCGCCGTTGCAGGTCGCGGATCTCGCCGCGCACCTGATCGCGCAGCTTGGCGTCCAGGTTCGACAACGGTTCGTCGAACAGCACCACCCCCGGAGCCACGGCCAGCGCACGCGCCAGCGCCACACGCTGCTGCTGGCCACCCGACAGGGCATTGGGCAGCTTGGCCGCATGTGCCGCAAGGCCCATCTGCCGGATCAGATCGCCGACGCGGGCCGAGACCTCGGCGCGGGGCACGCGCTTTTGCCGGGGGCCGAAGGCGATGTTGTCCTGCACGTCGAGATGCGGGAACAGCGCGTAGGATTGAAAACACATGGCGGTGTCGCGCGCCTCGGGGCGGATGCCGGTCACGTCCTGACCGTCGAACAGGACCCGCCCGCGCGAGGGCGCAAGAAACCCCGCGATGATGTTGAGCAGCGTGGTCTTGCCGCAGCCCGAAGGGCCAAGCAGCGTGACGAACGCGCCTTCGGGCACCTGCAACGACACATCCTTGAGCGCATCGACATCACCGAAGCGCATGGCGATCCCTTCGATACCGATGGCCGGCATATGTCGCTTCCCTCTGGATTTTATTTCCGGGTTGGCTGTAGCGCAGTATTACACTCTAAGAGTAATACATATCACGCATTCTGTGTAGAATTCATGACGGTTGGAGAAAACTTTGACGACCCCACGCAAAGCCCGGATGCGCCGCCGCCCCACTCTGGTTATGACCGCATCATGAGTCAGGATTTCCATTCGCTCTCCCGCAACCAGCGCGCGCTTCTGGATCTGATCCGGCGCAGGCAGCCGATCCTGCGCTCGGCCCTGACGGACCAGACGGACCTGACGCAGCAATCCGTCCACCGCCTGATCGCGCAACTGACCGAACGCGACCTTGTCCGGATCGAACCCGGCCAGCCGGTCGGGCCGGGCAAGCCCAGCCCGCTGGTGTCCATCAATCCCGCCGCCGCCTATGCGCTGGGCGTGCTGGTCAACACCGACAGCGTCGCCCTGAGTCTTGTCGACCTGTCGGGCGGCATCGCGGCCGAACGGCGCCTGCCGATGGACATGTCGGTCCGCGCGCGCGCCCTGCCCGGCATCCATGAAGAGGCGCTGCGCCTGACAGAAACCGCCGGCATCGATGGGGCGCGCCTGTGCGCCATGGGCTTCACCATGCCCGGCTATTTTGCCGCTCCGCGCTGTTTCAATGCGCCCGAGCCGCTGCGGGACTGGTCGCTGGTCGATCTGACACCGGAATTGGAGGCGCTGTTCGGGCTCGAGGTATTCCTCGAGAACAGCGCAACCGCCGGCGCCATCGGCGAGGCCCTGAACGGGGTCGGTCGCGAGGTGGCAAGCCTTGCCTATCTCGCCTTCGACTACGGGTTCGGCGGGGGCATCGTGATCGGGGACACCGTCCTGACCGGGCATCACGGAAACGCGGGCGAGTTCTCGACCATTTTCACCGGCCCGGGCGAAGACGCCGACCGGCCCGCCCTTGCATCGCTTGTGCGCCTGCTCAGGGAAAAGGGTGTCACCGTGGCCGGTGTCGAGGATCTGCGCCACCGCTTCGACCCCGACTGGCCGGGTGTGGCCGACTGGATCGACCGGATCATGCCCCAGCTTGACCGGATCGTGATCGGCCTTCACGGCATCCTCGACCCCGAGGCGATCGTGTTCGGCGGTCAGATTCCCCCGGCTCTGGCCGAGATGCTGATCGCGCGGGTCCGGTTTCCCACGCGATCCCGCTACAATGCGGGCCTGCCCTTGCCGCGCCTTCTGGCCAGCCGCGCCATTGGGGAGCCGGCCGCGACGGGGGCCGCGCTCAAGGCGCTCAAGACGCAGTTCTTTCTCTAGCGCGTTGCACAGCTACCACCGGGCGGCGGCCGTACGGCGCTGCGAAGCGCGGGATCACAGCCCGTCACCCCGCCAATCTGCCTGCCAGTGTGTCGTCCTTCATCCGGCTGATCCGCGTCAGAAGCGCTTCGGCCATCTCGCCCCGCAGGGCTGGCATGGCATCGGCCCGGTTCAAGCCGGGGTCCGTCGCGGACAAGTCGAAAAGAAGCGGATCGAAGGCGGGGGAATGGACATATTGCGCATCGGCGTGTCGCAGAACCGAAAGATGGCAGTCCCGCGGGTCCAGCCCCATCGCCGCCCGCATCTCGACCGGCAGCGCGTGGCGGAAATCGTACTCCCACAGCGCCCAGTCCCGCCCTGCTTTCCCTTGCCCCGTCACCGCGGGCAGCAGCGTCTCGCCATCGGGCGCATGGCCCGGCGCGATGTCCCACAGGTCAATGAGCGTGGGGAAGACATCCGTGGCCGAGGTGAAACCCTCCACCCGCCCCGCCGCCCCGCCCGGCAGGCGGATCATCAGCGGGATGTGCTGGCCTTGCGGATAGAACCCGCCCTTGCCCAGAAGGCCATGATCGCCCAGCATCTCGCCATGGTCCGAGGTGAAGATGACCAGCGTCTCCGCCCAGTCACCACGCGCCTTCAGCGTCGCGAACAGGCGGCCGAGCTGTGCGTCGACCTCGGCGATCATCCCGTAGTAGAGCGCGCGGATCCGGGCGAAACCATCGGGCGACAGCTGCGCGATGGACCCCTCCAACCCCGGCTGGAAATTCGAGGCGCGCGCAAGGTCGCGGGTCAACCGCACCAGCGGGTGCGGGTCGTCGGGCAGCGGGATCGGCGGCGGCACATCCTCGGGCCTGACCATCGAGGCATAGGGTTCGGGCACGACAAAGGGCGGGTGCGGGCGCAGGAAGGAGACATGGGCGAACCACGGCTGGCCGACCTCTTGCTCGGCATGCCATTCCAGCAGCTTTTCGACCAGAAAGGCCGTCTGCGTCTCGTCCGCGCCATAGCCGGGCGGCGCAAGCGACACGCCGCCGTCCTCTGCGGGCGCCACCGCGTGGGGATCGGCCAAAAGCTTGGCGTCATGCCCGCGCTGCCCCAGCCAGGTGATCCACGTCCGGTCATCCTCGCGCAGCGGCTGGCGGCAGGTGAAACCGGGCAGCACCTCTTCGTAGCTTTCCAGCTCGGGATCGTTGGGGTCGCGCCCGCGCGGGTCGAGCGCGGTGTCGGTATAGCCGAACAGCGTGGGCCGGTAGCCCGCCCGCCGCGCGGCCAGCGCGACATTGTCGAACCGGGCGTCAAGCGGCGTGCCATTGGCCACCACGCGGTGGTTCATCTGGTAGAGCCCGGTATAGAGCGAGGCCCGCGCGGGCGAGCACGGCGCGCAGGGGGCGAAATGGTTGGCAAAGACCATGGCCTCGGCCGCCAAGGCGTCCAGCGTGGGCGTGCGCACACAGGGGTGCCCCATGACGCCAAGACTGTCGCCGCGCCATTGGTCGGCGGTGATGATCAGGATGTTGGGCCGCCGGGTCATGCGAAGTGCCGCTCGATCAGCGCGGGCAGGTCGGCCACCGTGTCGATGACATGGGTGGCGCCCGCTTCCATCAGGATCGCCGTCGCCTCGGCCCGGATCGCCACCAGCTCGGCCTCGGGAAGGGCGGCCAGCTCCTCGGGGGTCTTGCCCGCGATATTGCCTGACAGCGCGACACCCACCGTGGGACATCCCGCCGCGACCCCCTCGGCGATGCCGGGGGGCGTGTCGTCGACCTTGAGCACGGCTGAGGGCGGGTAGACCTGCAGATCGATGAAACACTGATACATGCCCAAGGGTCCCGGTCGCCCCTCGGGCAGATCGTCGGCGCAGACCATGTTGAGCGGAACATAACCTTGCGCGGCGGCCACCGGCGCCACGCGGTCCATGATCGAACGGGTGTAGCCCGTGGTCGAGCCGACCTTGATCCGCTGCCCGGCCAGCCAGTCGAGCGTCTCCTTCGCGCCGGGCACGAGCGTGGCGTAATCGGCCACCACCGCCTCGTTCATCGGCACGAAGACCTTGTAGATGCGGTCGACATCGGCCGCCGTGTGTGCCGCGCCATGGACGCGCGCCCATTCGGCGGACAGGCGCGGCGCCTTCAGCATCGTGTCTATATGGTCCCATTTCGGCAGGCCCATGGGCGCGCGGGCCTCCGGGATCGTGGCCTCGATATCGAAGCTTCGGAAAGCCTCGACGAAAACGCCCATCGGCGCGAAGGAGCCGAAGTCGATCATGGTTCCGGCCCAGTCGAAGATCACGGCCTTTAGGCGGGTCATGGGTCTGCCTTTCCGTAAAGCGATGCGATGGTTTCCTCGGCGATGGCAAAACCGGTAGAAGCCCCGGTGCCCGAGGTGACGATGACCAGTTTCTCCGCCTCCGAGACATGGTCGGTCCAGGCCAGCCGGTCGGGCGCGCTGGCATAGGTGCCGGTCCAGCGCTCGGTCACGCGGCGGCCGGGCAGGTCCAGCACGGCGTCGAGTTCCGCAAGGATCAGGTCGTCGACATCGGCCCCCGCGAAGGGATGGGGCGTCGCGGCGTAGCGGTGGCTGTCGCCCACCACCATGCTGCCATCTGCCGATTGCACGGCGATCAGGTGGATGCCTTCGGCCCGCGCCGCGGCCTTGTCAGTGTCAAGCCGGGCCTTGAGCGGTGCGGCTTCGGGAAATTCGGCATAACCCAGATAGCGCGCAAGCCCGAGGTCGGACATCACCGGCGTCGGCAAGACCACGGGCGATGCCGGGGCGACGCGCAGCATGTGCAGAAGGCAGCGGGTGAAGCCCATGGCGGCGATCCGGTCGGCGTGCAGGCCGGTAAACTCGTCGCCGGGGCAGATCACCACGGCCTCGGCCATCACCGGCCCGGCAGAGGTTTCGATGCGCGGCAGCGCGATCCCCGTCACCCGGCGCTGCCACAAGAAGGTGACTCCCATCTCGGCCCCAAGCCAGCCCGCCAGACGCGCGATGGCCGTGCGGCTTTCGACGCGCAATTCATGCGGGCTGCGCAGACCGGCCTCTACGCTCGCGGTCACCGGCAGGTCGGCGGCAAGCTCGGCCCGGGTCAGCATGCGGCAACCCGCGCCCATGTCGGTGGCCAAGAACGCTTCCAGCACCGCGACAGCCTCGGCGCGTTCAGCCAGCACGGTCAGCCCGCGTTGCACGATGTCGATGCCGGCCTTGGGCGCAACCTCGGCCCAGATATCGCGCGCGCGCATCGCGCGGGACCAGCATTCCCCCGCTTGCTGCCCGGTTACCGTGACAAAGCCGAAATTGCGGATCGAGGCGCCATTGGCCTGCGCGTCGCGGTCGATCACCACCACGCGCTTGCCGCGCCGGGATGCGGCCAAGGCATGGGCCAGCCCGACGATGCCCGCCCCCACGACAGCCAGATCGTAGCCGTGGCTCATGATTTGCGGAACACCATGACAAGGCCGGTATCGGCGGCATGGTTGTGATCCGCGCCTTCGTAGATGTCGATCTCGTGGAAATGGGGCGGCAGGATCTGCCCGCGTGCCGCGGCCAGCGCAAGGGCCGAGCCAAAGCCCATCGCATCATAGACCGCGGGCCGCGTGCCACAGCAAAACAGCGCGCCGGGGGCCGCCAGCCGCAGCAGTTCGGGCAGGCATTCCGCGCCGACATGACCATGGGTGAAGGTCCCGCAGGACACGAAACCGCCATAGGCGGCATCGGCCAGCGGCAGGGGTCCGGTCAGGTCGGCCTCGATCCGGATACGGTACAGGCCCTTGGCCGCGGCGCGGGCCAGCATCTCGGGCGAGATGTCGATGCCGTCGATCTCCAGCCCCGGCAGCGCTTCGGCCATCAGCCCGGTGCCTGCGCCGATGTCGAGCACGGGCCCGCCCGCCGGGCCGCCCTCGGCCAGGAAGATATCGGCGATCTTGCGCGGCGCGACATAGCCCCAGGCGCGGGCGAAACTGTCGTCATAGGTCGCGGCCCAATCGTCATAGACGCGGCGCGCGTCTTGCGGCGACTCGATGGTATAGGCGTCATCCAGATCGTAATCGGCACTCATGCCGGTTCCTCCTGTTCATCCAGCCATTTGCGCAGGAAGGCGCGGGGGTGGCCGTCATCCCCCTTGGGACGGGGTCCGGTATGGGTGACGCGAAAGCCCGCCGCCTCGTAGAGCCGGATCAGCCGGTCGTATTTCGCCACCGTATGGAGATGCATCGCTTGCGCGCCAGCGGCCCGGGCCAGCACCTCGGCATGGGCCAAGAGCGCGCGGCCCACGCCCTGCCCCTGCGCCTCGGGTGCTACGGCCAGAAGATCGACGGTCAGGCTGCGGGCCTGCCCGTCTTGCGACAAGGCCGCCATGCCCAGGATCTGGCCGTCATCGCCCTCGGCGACTATGATCTCGCCCGCGGCAAGGCGGTCGGCCATCCACTCATAGGGGCCGGGCCAATCGCGCCCGAGCCCGCGCACATAGTCGAGGAATGCCGCGGCCAGCAGGGTCTCGATCGCCGCGCCCTCGTCCGTGCGGCCTTGCCTGATCCTCATCCCGGCACCCTTGCCTTCTGCCCCGCAATCGCGGGCGCCTGCGCCAGTTCGTCCGAGAAATGGCATGCCGCGCGCTGGCCGTCCGCCACCTGCCGCAACACCGGCGCCTCGATCTTGCAGCGGTCGCGCGCCATGGGGCAGCGGGTGTGAAAGGCACAGCCCGAAGGCGGGTTCGCGGGCGAGGGGATCTCGCCCTCCAGCCGTTCGGCCCGGCCCCGCTCATCGGGGTCAAGCGACGGGATCGCGGAAATCAGCGCGCGCGTATAGGGGTGGCGCGGGGATGCGAACAGACGGCGCGGCGGGGCCACCTCGACGATGCGGCCCAGATACATCACCGCGACCTGGTCGCAGGTATGGGCCACGACCGAAAGGTCATGGCTGATGAACAGGAAGGTCAGTCCAAGATCGCGCTGCAACTGCTTGAGAAGGTTCAGGATATCGGCCTGGATCGACACATCGAGCGCCGCCACGCTTTCATCGGCCACGATATAGTCGGGGTTCGTCACCAGCGCCCGCGCGATCGAGATGCGCTGCCGCTGGCCACCGGAAAAGGCATGGGGAAAGCGGCGCAGATGCTCCACGTTCAGCCGGCATTGCGCAGCGATGGCGCGGACGCGTTCGTTCACCTCGTCGCGGGAGCGGCACAGCTTCATCACCTCCAAGGGTTCGGCGATGATGTCGCGCACGGTCATGCGCGGGGACAGCGCCGCGTAAGGGTCCTGAAAGATCAGCTGCGCGCGGCGGCGGAACCGCTTTTCGGCGGCGCGGTCAAGGCGGGCCATGTCGAAAATCTCGCCGTCGCGGTCGGTCACCGTCACCTGCCCGACGGACACGGGGGCAGCAGCCAGCGTCGCGCGGCCCAGCGTCGTCTTGCCAGAGCCGCTTTCGCCGACCAGACCAAAGAAGGACCCGCGCGGGATGTCCAGCGTCACGCCCGCCACGGCCTTGAGCACCGCGGGCTTGCCCAGCAGGCTGCGGCCCAGCGGGTAATGCACCTGAAGATCTTTCAGCGAGACGGCGATATCGCTCATGCGCTGACCCCTTCGGCCAGATGGCAGGCAGCGTGATGACGGGCCCGGATGGGGCGGATCGCTGGAACCTCGGTCCGGCAGCGCGTCTCGGCCATCGTGCAGCGGGTGTGGAACACGCAGCCTTGGGGCCGTTCCAGCGGCGACGGGATATCGCCCGGCACCGGCGTCAGGGCCGCATCCAGATCGGCCAGCTTGGGCAGCGCGTCGATCAGCCCACGGGTATAGGGATGCGCGGGGCGGCGGATGACGTCGCGCACCGGCCCCTCCTCCACGATGCGGCCCAGATACATCACCGCCACCCGGTCGGCGGTCTGGGCGATGACGCCAAGGTCATGGGTAATGAACAAGATGCCCATGCCGAACTCGCCCACCAGCTCCTTCATCAGCTCGATCACCTGCGCCTGAATGGTGACGTCGAGCGCGGTGGTGGGCTCGTCCGCGATCAGAAGCCGGGGCTTGGTCGACAGCGCCATGGCGATCATTGCTCGCTGACGCATGCCGCCCGACAGCTCAAAGGCGTATTGGTCAAAGCGTTTCGCGGCCTCGGAAATGCCCACGCGCTCCAGCATCTCGATGGACAGCATCCGGGCGTCGGCCCGTGTCATGCCGCGATGGAGCTGCAATTGTTCCACCATCTGGCGGCCGATGGTGATGGCGGGGGCGAAACTGGCCATCGGTTCCTGAAAGATCATCGAGATCTTGTCGCCCCGCACCTGCCTGAGCGCCTTGGCGCCCTTGAGCGACAGGATGTCGATCTCCTGTCCGTCGACGGTAAGGGTCATCCGGCTCGCCGCCCCGTAGCGCGCATTGCCAGGGTTCAGCCGCATCAGCGCCTTGGCGGTCACCGACTTGCCCGACCCGCTTTCGCCCACGAGGCCCAGCACCTCGCCCGGTTCCAGATCGAGGGAGACGCCATCCACCGCCGTCACCGGCCCCTCGTCGGTGCCGAAGTTGAGCGTCAGGTCGCGCACGGTCAGAAGCCCGCCCATCCTAGCGTTTCTCCGCATAGGGATCGGCCGCATCGCGCAAGCCATCGCCCACAAAGACGAAGGCCAGCACGATGGCGACGAAGATCGGCACGGGAATGAAATACCAGTGATAGTTCAAAAGCACATCCACCCGCGTCACGTTCTGCAGCATCACGCCCAGCGAATTGACCGGGTCCTTGAGCCCCAGCCCGATGAAGCTGAGCGAGGTTTCCGCCAGCACCATGTAGGGAAAGGAGATCACCAGATCGACGATGATGTAGCTGGTGAAACTGGGCAGCAGATGGCGACGGATGATATGGCCCGCCCCCGCGCCCGACATCTTGGCGGCCAGCACGTAATCGGCGGTGCGCTCGGCCAGAACATGGGTGCGGATGCGTCGCGCCAGCGTCCCCCAACCCAGAAGGCCAAGGATGAGCGAGATGAAGAAGAACCTTTGTTCCGCCGTCCATGTATCGGGGATGAAGGCCGCGACCGCCATGAACAGCGGAATTGTTGGCACCGTCTTGACCGTGTCCATCAGCGCCTGCAGCACCGTGTCGATCCAGCCGCCGAAATAGCCCGCGACGCCCCCGATCACCAGCGCCAGCACGAAGGAGATCAGCACCCCGGCGGACCCCACGGCAAGGCTGACGCCGATGGCGTGCATCGTGCGGCTGAAGATGTCCTTGCCCTGCGCATCGGTGCCGAAAATGTGGATGAAGCCGTTTTCGACCCCGAACAGGTGCCGGTCCATCGGGATCACGCCCAGAAGCCGATACTCGTAGCCGCGCGGCAGGAACGTGACGTAGTTGCGCTCCTCCGTCTGGCGCGTGATCCAGCGGAAATTCGTATCCGCCCCCCGGTAGCGTTCGACACCGTGGATGAAGGGCCGCCAGGAACAGCCAGCGGCATCGCAGAACTGCGGGATCTGCGGCGCGCCGTTGGTGTAATCGGCATTGCGCCCGGCGGCGGTCGGGTCATAGGGCGACAGGAAGGGCGCGAAGATCCCGCAGAAGATGAAAAACATCAGCACGTAAAGGGCGACGCGCGCCGTGCGGTTGGATCTGAACCGCTGCCAGACAAGCTGGCCCTGCGACGCGGTGTAATACGCCTCGCGCGATTGTTCGGGCACCGGGCGGGCGGGGCGAAGGCGGTCGATCAGGCTCATGCGAAGAACCCCTTGCGGATGCGCGGATCGATCACCGCAAGGATCACGTCGGTCACGAAATTCAGCGCCACGATGGCCAGCGTCATCGACAAGATGATCGCGCCCGCAAGCTGCTGGTCGTTGGAGCGCGCCAGCGCCTCGAGCAGCAGCGCGCCGGCTTCGGTCAGGATCAGGACGGCGGCGACGATGGGCAGGTCGTTGAAGATGCGGTTCAGATCGAAGCCCACCGAATTCACCACCGGCCCCAGCGCGTGGCGCGCGGGGTAGCGCATCAGAAGCCGCCAGCCCGACAGGCCCCTTGCCCGTGCGGCGGTGACGTAAAGCTTGCCCTGTTCATCCGACATCAGCGCGCGCACGGTCTGGATCTGGATCGCCATGGCCGACCAGCCGAGGATCACGATCGGCAGCCACGCATTCGACAGGAAATCGAGGAACCGCGCCCAGGACCATGGCGCATCGCGGAATTCCTCGGAGAAGAGGCCCGTCAGCGTGTCACCGAACCAGACGGTCGAAGCCAGCATGATCGCCAGCGCCAGCAGGAAATTCGGCAGCGCAAGGCCAAGGTAGGACAATATGCGCAACGACCCGTCCAGCCAGCCCCCGCGCAAGGCCGCCGACGCGATCCCGACCGGCACGGAAACAAGATAGGTCAGCACCAGCGCGCCACCCGCCAGCGCCAGCGAAATCAGAAGCTTGTCGCCGATCAACTGGCCCACATCGACGCGCCAGAGGCAGCTTTCGCCCAGTTCAAACCGGAAAAAGACGCCCGAGATCCAGTCCAGCCAGCGCACCAGATAGGGACGGTCCAGACCCATCCGCACCTCTTCTGCGCGGATATCGGCATCCGTCACCACGAAGCCCTGCGTCGCCTTGTAGGCGATGTAGCGTTCGGCGCAATTGCCCGGCACCAGTTCCATCAGGCTGAAGACGATCAGGCTGACCAGAAGCATCGTCGCCATGGCGGTGGCGAAACGGATCGCAACGAAACGGGCGAAGGCGGCCATCGGCGGGTGTCCCTGAAAAGGGGTGGGCGGCCCCGGCGATGGGGCCGCCCTTTGGTCACGCGGACAAGATCACTCGTTCAGCCACCACTGCTGGGGACGATACGGGTACATGCGGTAGTATTCGTAGCTCCAGGTCTGGGGCGGCACGAAGTTTTCCAGCGCATTCGAGTGATAGACCGGGTTCGGCGCCTGCACCGTGCCGATGAACAGGAAGGCGTCGAGGATCTGGCTCACGATCTCCTGGCCCAACTGGTTCGACATCTCGGTGCCCGGCTGGTGCTGCTGCCAGGCTGCGACTGTCTCGGCCAGTTCGGTGGTCCAGACCGGCGGCTCGATCCCCTCGGCGCCGTTCGTCTCGATCCAGCGCGCCCAGAGCATGCCGGTGCGCGCGTCGAAGAAGCCGCCGAAGGGCGGGATCAGCTGTTCGGCCGAACCCAGAACGATCGGGATCGGCTGGCCCTTGCCCCAGTTGATCACGTCAAGCTCATTGGCCGCCTGTGCCGCCCGGTATTCGTCCGAGGTGACCTCGCGGATCGTGGTGGGGATGCCCACATCGGTCCAGTGCTGCGCCACCAGTTCGGCAACCGCCGTCGGCAAACCTTGCGTCGAGAACTGCATGGTCAGCGTGAAGGGCGCGCCGTTCAACTCGCGCACGCCGTCGCCGTTGGTATCCACCAGACCGACACCGTCCAGCAGGCTGGCCGCCATCTCGGGGTCAAAGGCGGTGCCATAGGTCGCCTGTTCCTCGGTGGCGAAGGGCGGGACCGGGTCGAAATGCATGTAGGCGCGCGGCTCGCCCAGATCGAAATAGGCGACCGAGTTGATCTCGGGGCGGTTGATCGCATGGCTCATCGCCAGCCGGAAATCGCGGTTGAGGAAGACCTCGCGCCGCGCCTCGTCGGCGGCCGTCACGTTGAAGGTGAAGACCGGCATGCCGATCTGCGGGCGCAGGTCGATCGTGTAGCCGCCCGCCTCGGCGCCATCCAGCAGCGTGGGCGCGTCCGGCAAGGTGACGGATTGCGCCTTGTAGTCGATCTCGCCATTGACCATGCGCAGCACGCGCACCTCGTTGTCCGAGACATAGCGCTCGTCCATTTCCGAGATATAGGGCAGCTGGTTGCCGGCGGTGTCGACCATGTGGAAGAACGGGTTGGCGACGTAGCGGCGGCCTTCGGTCGTGTCTTCAACAGTGATGAACGCCTCGAGCGTCGGCACGACGGCGGCAGGCAGGTTGCCCACGATCGAGGGATCGCGGAGCAGCGGAGAGGGCACGTCTTTCCAGTCGGACCCGCCGTAGTAATGCGCGATGGCGGCATAGCCGTTCTCGAACCCCAGCGCCTGTGCATTGGCATCGGCGTTGGCGTCGATTTCAGGATGGAACTGGCCCAGGAAGTGGCGCGGCTGGAAGGGCTGCGCGAAATCGGCGGCGAAGCTTGCCAGAAGACCGGGCAGCGGGCTGGGCAGGCGGAAGACGACGGTCAGGTCGTCCACGGCCTCGACCGTGAAGCGCTCGCCATCGGCCAGCCACAGCGCGCGCGGGCTTTCGATCACGCCGGGGTCCATGACCATGTTGTTGTACCAGAACGCGATGTCATGGGCGGTGAAGGGCGCGCCGTCCGACCAGCGATGACCCTCGCGCAGGGTAAAGGTCAGCTCGGTGAAATCGTCGTTCCAGGCAAAGTCGCGGGCGACGTTCGGCACGA
>CAYYOE010000058.1:0-14275 GCA_964473055.1 uncultured Rhodobacterales bacterium
GGATACTGGTCGTTGATGAGATGGCTGTTGCCGATGATGCCGATGACCGGCCGACCCATGACTGCACCCGTTCGCTTTGCGGCAGGATACTGTGTGACAGGACGATGAAAAGTCCCTTTCGGGTGCCGCTGCCTGCACAGCGAATGTGCAGGGCGCCCCCGACCGGCGTCGCCCAAGGCTTGGGCAACGCCAGGATGCACCCGTGTCAGGCCGCGGCCGGGCGCTCGGCCTTGGCTTCGGCCCGACGGGTGTGCAGGACGGGCTCGGTATAGCCGGAAGGCTGGACCGCGCCCCGAAACACCAGATCGCAAGCCGCCTGGAAGGCCGGACCATCAAAGCCGGGGGCCATCGGGCGATAGGCCGCATCGCCCGCGTTCTGGCGGTCGACCACGGCGGCCATCTTCCGCATTGCCGCCATCACCTGTGCCTCGGACACCACCTCATGCAGCAACCAGTTGGCCAGGGCCTGGGATGAGATGCGGCAGGTCGCGCGGTCTTCCATCAGGGCGACGTCGTCGATGTCGGGCACCTTGGAACAGCCCACCCCCTGATCGACCCACCGCACGACATACCCGAGGATGCCCTGCGCGTTGTTCTCGACCTCCCGGGCAATGGCATCGGGGTCCCAGTTCCGCCCCTCGGCAAGCGGGATCGTCAGAAGCTGGTCAAGCGTCGCCCGCGGGCCACCTGCGGCAATCTCCTCCTGCCGGGCGGCCACGTCCACGCGGTGATAATGGGTGGCGTGCAGTGTCGCGGCAGTGGGCGACGGCACCCAGGCACAGTTCGCTCCCGCCTTCGGATGCGCGAGCTTGACCGCAAGCATCTCGGCCATGTTGTCCGGCGCGGCCCACATTCCCTTGCCGATCTGCGCCCTGCCCCGCAATCCGCAGGCCAGCCCGATGTCGACGTTGCGATCCTCGTAGGCAGTGATCCAGGGGGTGCCCTTCATCTCGCCCTTTCGCAGCATCGGGCCCGCCTGCATCGCGGTGTGAATCTCGTCGCCGGTGCGGTCGAGAAATCCCGTGTTGATGAAGGCCACGCGGTGGCATGCGGCGCGCAGGCATTCCTTCAGGTTCGCGCTGGTGCGGCGTTCCTCGTCCATGATCCCCAGCTTGACGGTATTGCGTGGCAGGCCCAGCACGTCCTCGACGCGGTCGAAGGTCTGGACTGCAAAGGCGACCTCGTCGGGGCCGTGCATCTTGGGCTTGACCACATAGACCGATCCGGCGGGGGAGTTCCGTGGGCCATCGGTGCGCGTCAGGTCGTGCATCGCACAAAGCGTCGTGACCATCGCATCGACCAGCCCTTCGGGCACCTCGGCGCCACCTTCGGTCAGGATCGCGGGGGTGGTCATCAGATGGCCGACGTTGCGCACCAGCATCAGCGCGCGGCCCTTGAGCGCCAGCGCCGATCCGTCCGGGGCGACAAAGCTTGAATCCGGGTTCAGGCGGCGCGTGAACGTCCTGCCCCCCTTCGTCACCGTCTCGGCCAGATCGCCCTTCATCAGGCCCAGCCAGTTCCGGTAGGCGCCCACCTTGTCCTCGGCATCCACGCAAGCGACCGAATCCTCGCAATCCATGATCGCGGACAACGCGGATTCGATTCGCAGGTCGCTGATCCCCGCCCGGTCGCCACTACCGATCGCGGTTGCCGGGTCGACGACGATTTCCAGATGCAGGCCGTGGACCCGCAGCAGCACCGACATCCCGCCGGCACGGTCGGCGTGGCCCGCGAACTGCGCAGGGTCGGACAGCCCGGTCGGGCCGCTGGCGGTAGTGGCGATCAGATGCCCCCTGTCCACCCGCAGGTCGGTGACATCCACCCACGACGCCCGCACGAGCGGTGCAACGGCATCGAGATGCGCGCGCACCCAGGCGATGACGCGCGTGCCCCGGGCTGGATCGTAGGCCCCGCGCCCGGGCGCATCGCCAAGCGCATCGGTGCCATACAGCGCATCATACAGCGACCCCCAGCGCGCGTTGGCGGCGTTCAACGCGTAACGGGCGTTGGTCACGGGCACCACCAGTTGCGGTCCGGCGATGGTGGCGATCTCGGGGTCGGTGCCTGTTGTTTCGATCTGGAAGTCAGGGCCTTCGGGAACCAGATAGCCGATCTCGGCCAGGAATGCCCGGTAAGCGACGGGGTCGGGGCGGCCGGGATGCGCACGATGCCAGGCGTCGATCTGCGCCTGCATCCGGGCGCGGGTTTCCAAAAGGGCGGCATTGCGCGGCGCAAGGTCGCGGATCAATGCCGCCAGACCTTCCCAGAAGGATGCGGGCGTGATGCCCGTGCCCGGAAGTGCCTCGGCCTCGATGAAATCCGCCAACACGGCGGACACCAGAAACCCGCCCCGGGACACAGGCTGCGTCATGCCGACCACTCCTATTGCATGCCGTGGAATACGCAACGGCGGCTCCCATTAGAACGGAAGTTTCCGATCGGCAACACATCGTCGGGGCACGCCCAGCCCCGTCAGGCGGAAAATCGGCCCTTGGCAAGAAAGTTAGTCGAACGACTAGCTTTCCTGGCTACCACCTGATACTTTGATAATCGACTCAGCATTGGACGCCAATCCATGTCGGCCCATGACCCCACGCTCGACGGCCTGTTCCAGGCCCTGTCCGACCCCACGCGCCGGGCCATCTACGCCCGGTTGATGCAGGGCCCCGCCCCGGTCGGAGAACTCGCGCGGCCCTTCGACCTGAGCCTCCCCACGGTGCTTGCGCACCTCGCCAAACTGGAGGCCGGGGGATTGATCGAAACCGAGAAACAGGGCCGCACCCGGATCTGCCGGGCAAGTCCAGCGGCACTGGATCCCGCCCGCGCCTGGATCGAGGACCAGCGCGCGATGTGGAACGCGCGGCTCGACCGCCTGGAAGACTACGTCACAAACCTGATGAAGGAGCGGACCAATGACCCATGATCTTGCGGGATTCGACCCGGACACCGACCTGATGCTGACCCGCGACATGGCGGCGCCCCGGCATCTGCTGTGGATGTGCTGGACTACCCCCGAACACCTGAAGCCCTGGTTCGTACCGAAGCCGCACCGGGTCACTGCCTGCACACTGGACGTGCGGGTGGGCGGGGCCTGTGACACCACCTTCGACGTGGACGGCAAGACCATGGAGAATCGTGGCGTCTACCTGGAGGTCGTGCCGCAGGAAAAGCTCGTTTTCACAGACACCTACACGGTGGGATGGAAACCCGCACCCAACCCCTTCATGACCGCGATCCTGATGTTCGAGGATCTTGGCGGCGGGCGCACCCGTTACACCGCCTATGCGCGCCATCGCTCGGCCAGCACCCGAAAGTCGCACGAGGACATGGGGTTTCACGACGGTTGGGGCACCGTGGCCACCCAACTCGAAGCCTACGCAAGGGGACTGCAATGACCGGCGCCACCCTGCACGAGACGCTGACCTTTCGCCGGCGCCTGGCCGCCACGCCCCTGCAGGTCTGGCAGGCCTGGACCGACCCGGGGCTGCGCGCGCTCTGGGCCGCGCCGAACCCGGGCGTGACGGTCGAGTTCCTGTCGGCCGACACCCGTCCTGGCGGGCAGGAGGTGTCAATCTGCAAGGTGGCGGGCCAGCCCGACATGCGCTGCGAGGTCGGCTGGATCGCGGTGGAGACAGGGCGGCGCACCGTGAACACCGAGGTCGTCTCGGCCGAAGGCACGATCCGGTCGATCGCGCTGGTGACGGCCGAGGTGGACGACGATGACGATGGCGCGGACCTGCGCGTGACGGTGCAACTGGCCAGCCTGTCGGGCGACATGGGCGCGGGCTACAGCACCGGCTTCGACGCGGGGCTCGACAACCTGGGCGACACCGCCGCGGACAGCGCGCGCGTCATGGAAATCTCGCGCCTGATCGCCGCCCCCGCGGCCCGCGTCTGGGCAGCCTGGACCGACCCGGACGCCCTGCCGCGCTGGTGGGGCCCCGAGGGGTTCACCTGCCGCACCCGGCAGATCGACCTGCGCGAAGGCGGGCTGTGGCGCTTTGACATGATCGGGCCGGACGGCACGGTCTGGCCGAACCGGCATCGATTCATCGCCCATGTCCCCGAGCGTCGGATCGATTACCTGCTGGACGACGACGGTGCCGACACGATGGGCGCCAAGATGGTGCGCGTGACCTTCGTTCCCGAAGGCTCCGGCACACGCGTGACACTGCACATGACGTTCGCCTCCGCCGCGGACATGGAGATGGCGCGGGGGTTTGGTGCCGAGGCGCTGGGGCTGCAGACGCTGGGCAAGCTGGCCCGGGCGGTCGGCGCGGCGTGATGGGGCAAGGGGCGGGGGCGCTGCCCCCGCACCCCCGAGGTACTTGCGCAAGGATGAAGGGGAAAGCTGTGTCAGCTGGCAGGTCTGCGTTTCGCGTCCGCGCGGCAGCGGTCCGAACAGAACCGCACCGCACCCCAGTCGCGTTCCCATTTCCGGCGCCAGGTGAAGGGCTTGCCGCAGGTGGCGCAGATCCTGGACGGCAGGTGCTGTTTCTTCACGCCACGGGGCATCACAGGTCCATGGCCAGTTGCCGGGCGTCGGCGCGCCTGATGCGCGGTTTCGGGTCGCGATCGTTGACGAAGTGGCGCCCGGCGCCACCGTCCTTGCGGCTGGCGTGTTTCCGGACCACCTGCGCGGCCTCAGCCCGGAAAGCCTCGCCCCGCCGCAGCCCCCAGACCGCGTCGCGCGCAAAGGCGGCGGCGGCCTTCAGGTCCACGATGGGCCGCGGGTAGCGGCGGTCGAGAAGTGTCGCGGCACCCTCCCAGTTCCAGGGGCTTTGCAGGAACCGGTCGGGGACAACCGCCAGTTCCGGCACCCAGGCCCGCGTGAAGGCGCCGGTCGGATCCTGATCGTGACCCTGCTTGACGGGGTTGTACATCCGCACCGTGTTCATGCCGGTGGTGCCCGACTGCATCTGCACCTGCGCCCAATGGATGCCGGGTTCATAGTCGGTGAACTGCCGCGCCAGATGCGGCCCGGTCGCGCGCCAGTCCAACCACAAGTGGTAGGACGCCACCGCCATCAGCATCGACCGCATGCGGAAGTTCAGCCAGCCGGTGGCGGCCAGATACCGCATGCAGGCGTCCATAAAGGGCAGCCCCGTTTCGCCCGTTTCCCAGGCCGCCAGCCGGGTGGCATCGGGGATGCGGGGGCGCAGGTCCTCGTAGGCGGAATGCAGGCATCGGGCCTCGATGTCGGGCGCATCCTCGGCCTTCTGCATGAAGTGGTCGCGCCAGGCGAGGCGGGCCTGGAACGACCGCATTGCCCCGGTCCAGCCCTCACGCGTGCCGCGCACCTCGGTCAGCCGCGCCGTGGCCGCACGGTGCGCCTCGCGCCCCGACAGGGTGCCGAGCGCGAGGTGCGGCGACAGGCGCGAACAGGCGGCCTCGCCCGTCACGGGGGACGACATGGCCGCGCGGTAGGTCTGGCCGCGGTCGGTCAGGAAGGAACCCATGAGCGACAGCGCCTGCCCCCGGCCCCCGGTCTGGCGCTGCGGACAGGGATCGGGGGCGAGGCGCAGGTCGGCGGGGCTTGGGATGGCGCCCGGGTCGATGCCCGCGGGCAAGGGCGGCAGGGCTGGCGGCGCGGTCGCCATCGGCTGCGCCAGCCATCGCTCGCGCGCCGCGGCCCAGCCGTCACGGGACTTCAGTCGGCGCACGACCCCCGACTGGGGCAACTCATCCCAGGGAATGCCCTGCGCCCTTGCCCAGGCGGCTACGCTCTTGTCGCGTGCGAAGGTCCAGAGGTTCCCGGTCTCCTCATGGCTGACGATCCGGGTGACGGAAAGGCGGGCATGCAGCCCAGCGAAGATCTCCACCGCCATGCCGGTTCGGATGACCAGCGGGCAGCCCAGCCGCGCCAGATCTGCGCGCAGGCCGGCCAGGCAGTCTGCCGTGAAGGCCCATTGCCGGGCCGATGTATCGGGCAGCCGCCAATAGTCCGGCTCGACGACATAGAGCGGCAGTACCCCCGCCCCCTTCCGGACCGCGTGGGTCAGGGCCGGATGATCCTGCACCCGCAGGTCGCGCTTGAACCAGAGAACCACAAGTCCATTCATCGGCAGGCAGATAGGCCGGCGCCACGCCGCGGAAAGGGGCGCGGGCCGACCGTGCAGACCGCGCCCCGCGCCCTGCCGCTTCGACGTGCTCCAAATATCCTCGGGGGGCGGGCCGCAGGCCCGGCGGGGGGCAGACAGCCCCCCGGACGCCGCTACCGCAGGCGCGCCTCTGATCGGGCGTCGAACAGATAGGCGCGCGCGGGGTCGAAGGTCACATCGGCGCGGCCGCCGGGCCTGCTGCGCTCATCCCCGCGCTCCTCGACGATCAGCCGCTCGCCGGTGTCCGAGGACAGATAGACATAGCTGACGCCCCCGAGCGCCTCGGACATCTCGACGCCCAGCGTTTCGCCCGGGCCGATCATCAGGTGCTCGGGACGCAGGCCAACGGTGACCGCCGTTCCCGGTTCGGGCAGGCGCACGGGCACCGTCAGGGTGGTGCGCAGCGCGGGCACGTCCACCCCCCCAGCCACGACCTGCCCGTTCAGGAAGTTCATCGCGGGCGATCCGATGAATCCCGCCACGAAGCGGTTGTCGGGGTCGCGGTACAGGTCCAGCGGCGCGCCCACCTGCTCCACCTGGCCCGCACGCAGCACCACGATCTTGTCGGCGAGCGTCATCGCCTCGACCTGGTCGTGGGTCACATAGATCATCGTCGCGCCGATCTCCTTGTGCAGGCGCGCGATTTCCACCCGCATGCCGACGCGCAACTCGGCATCGAGGTTCGACAGGGGCTCGTCGAACAGGAACACCTCGGGTCCGCGCACGATCGCCCGCCCGATCGCGACGCGCTGGCGCTGGCCACCCGACAGCGCCTTGGGCTTGCGGTCGAGCAGCGGTTCCAGCTTCAGGATCCGCGCGGCCTCGGCCACCTTGGCGGAAACCTCGGCCTTCGGATGACCGGTCATCTTCAGCCCGAATCCCATGTTCTGCGCCACCGACATGTGGGGATAGAGCGCGTAGGTCTGGAACACCATCGCCACCCCGCGTTCGGAGGGGTCGAGCCGGGTGACATCGCGCGCACCGATCCGGATGGTTCCGCCGGTCGTCTCTTCCAGCCCCGCGACCATGCGCAGCAGCGTGGACTTGCCGCAGCCCGACGGCCCGACGAAGACACAGAACTCGCCGTCCTCGATCTGCAGGTCCACGCCGTGGATCACCTTGGTCTCGCCATAGCGCTTGTCGACGCCGGCCAGTGTCACCCCTGTCATTCCCCTGCCTCCCGCATGGCGTGCCGCCCCTGTTCTTCCGGAAAGCGCCAGCTTTCCACCTCGGCCGCGATGGCCCCGGCGGTGGCGCGGATCGTTGGCACGAGGCGCTCCAGCACAGGCAGCGAGGTGCGCGCCGTCGTGCCCGTCACCGACAGCGCGCCCAGCACCGTCCCGGCGCGACTGACGATGGGCGCGGCCACGCAGATGATTCCGGGCTCGTGTTCCTCGGCGTCGAAGGCGAAGCCCCGTGCGCGGATCGCATCCAGTTCCGCGGCAAGGGCCGCCGGATCGGTGATCGTTGCGGGCGTATAGCGGTGAAAGGCCTGCTGGCTGATCGCGCGCGCGCGGTCCGCGGGCGGCAGATGCGCCAGCATCGCCTTGCCGACGCCGGTGCAATAGCCGGGACCGACCTTGCCGGCCTGGCTGAACATCGGCACGGGCTGGCGGGCGTTGCGCTTGTCCACATACAGCACCTGCCCCGAATCGAGTTGCGCCAGATGCACCGTCTCGCCCACCTCGGCCGACAGCCGGTCGATGTGCGGTCGTGCGATGGGCGCGAGCGACGATTGCGCCCAGGCGGCATGCGCAAGGCGCACCAGACGCACCCCGAGGGAATAGGCCCCGCTGTCCCGGTCGAGCGACAGCATCCCCTGGCTGACCAGGGTCTGCAGGAACCGGTAGAGCGTCGCCTTGGGAAAGGGGCTGTCCTCCAGCAGTTCGGCAAAGCGCACCGGGCGCCCGAAGGCGGCCACGCGGTCCAGCACCTCCAGCGCCTTGCCCACGGTGCCGTCGCCGCCCGCGGCCTCGCCCCGCGGGTCGTGCCGCAATACCTGTCCGTCGAAACCCTGCGCCATTCCTCCCCCGCTCCGGCCATGCCGGAAATTGCTGTTGACAAGCCTAACCCGATCCGCGTTATGTTTTCAACATGCAAAACTAAGTTTCATATAATGGAACCACGGGAGGATATCATGCGGTTCAAACTCACGTCGGCGCTGGCGGCACTCACGCTCTCCACGGCGCTTGCCGGAACGGCGCAGGCCGAACTGACCGGCGACCTGCGCATCTTCTTCAACGACCAGAACCCCGCGCCGCGCGAGGCGATGGAAGGCATGGTCGAGCGATTCCAGGCCATGCACCCCGGTCTGAACATCGAACTCACACTGATCGACCGCGAGGCAAACAAGACCCAGATCCGCAATTACCTGACGGCCAATGCGCCCGACGTGAATGGCTGGTATGCGGGCAACCGGATGCGCCCCTATGTGGCGGCGGGCCTGTTCGAGGATGTGTCCGACCTCTGGGCGGGACCGATGGGCGAGGACCTGGCCTCGACCCGCCCGGCGCTGACGCTGGACGGCAAGCAGTGGGGCGTTCCCTACAGCTACTACCAGTGGGGCATCTACTATCGCCAGGACATCTTCGAGGAACTGGGCCTCAGCGTGCCCACGACCTGGGAAGAGGAAAAGGCCAACTGCCAGGCGATCCTGAATTCCGGGCGCAAGTGCTACACCATCGGCACCCGCTTCCTGTGGACCGCCGGCGGCTGGTTCGACTACCTGAACCTGCGCACCAACGGCTACGATTTCCACATGGCGCTGACCGCGGGTGAGATCCCCTGGACCGACGACCGCGTGAAGGAAACCTTCGCCAAGTGGCGCGAACTGATCGACATGGGCGCCTTCATCGACGACCACACAGCCTATACCTGGCAGGAAGCCCAGCCCTTCATGGTCAATGGCGAGGCGACAGCCTACCTGATGGGCAACTTCCTGGTTGCACCGCTGCGTGAGGCGGGCGTGACGGACGACCAGCTGGGGTTCTACCAGTTCCCGGAAATCACCCCGGGCATCCCCAAGGCCGAGGACGCGCCGACCGACACGCTGCACATCCCGGCCGCGGCCCAGAACAAGGAAGCCGCCCGCGCCTTCCTGCTCTATGTCGCCAGCGCCGAGAACCAGACCATCGTGAACGATACGCTGGGGCAGCTGCCGATCAACCGCAACGCTACCGTGGCCGACGACAAGTTCATCCAGGCCGGGTTCGAGATGCTGTCGAACGCCCCCGGCGGCATCGCGCAGTTCTTCGACCGCGATACCGATGCCGAGATGGCCTCGGCCGGAATGGAAGGCTTTCAGGAGTTCATGATGTTCCCGGACAACCTGGACGACATCCTGGCCCGGCTGGAACAGGTGCGCCAGCGCGTCGTCAGCCGCTGAGGCCACACCTCGGCACGAACGGGGGCGGCCACATCGCCGCCCCCGGTTCTCCCACGCTCCGAACAGGGCGGACAGATGGCACAAGCAGGCATGGCAGAAACGACCGGGGCCGGCACCCGCGGCTGGTGGGCCGCGAACCAGATGCGGCTGGCGCCCTGGCTGTTCCTGGCCCCCGGTATCGCCTTCTTCGCCGTCTATGTGATCTTCCCGATCTTCCAGAGCTTCCAGATCAGCCTCTATCACTGGGACGGTCTGGGCGAGCCGACGCCGGTAGGGCTGGAAAACTACCGCCAACTGCTCGACGACCGGGCCTTCTATGTCTCGCTGCGCAACAACGTGAAATGGCTGGTCCTCTACCTGCTGGCGATCCCGGCGGGGCTGTTCATCGCGCTGTTCCTGAACCAGCAGGTGCGCGGTATCCGGCTTTACAAGTCCCTGTTCTTCTTTCCCTTCGTCATCAGCCAGGTGGTCGTCGGCCTGGTCTTCGCCTGGTTCTACAACCCCTCGATCGGGCTGTTCAATCCGCTGATCGGGCTGTTCGGCCTGAGCCCGATGAACGTGCTGGGCAATCCCAACACCGTGACCTACGGCATCATCGCCGCGGGGCTCTGGCCGCAGATCGCCTATTGCATGATCCTGTATCTGACCGGCCTGAACGCCGTCGATCCCGACCAGGTCGAGGCCGCGCGGCTTGACGGCGCCAAGGGCTGGAAGATGCTGTGGTATGTCATCCTGCCGCAACTGCGCCCCGCGACCTTCATCGCGGTCGTCGTCACCGTGATCGGTGCGCTGCGCAGCTTCGACATGATCAGCGTGATGACCTCGGGCGGCCCCTTCGGATCGAGCCGGGTGCTGGCCTACTACATGTTCGAGGTGTCGCTGTCGGAATACGGCTTCCGCATGGGTTATGGCGCGGCCATCGCCGTGGTGCTTTTCCTGATCATGACGGTCTACATCGCCTACTTCCTGTGGCGCATGTATCGCGAAGAACGGGGGGTCTGAGATGTTTCCCACCCCTGTCGAGCGCCGCTCGGTTGCCGTGCAGGCCACCTACAAGGCGCTGCTGCCCGTCGCGCTGATCCTGTGGCTTCTGCCCTTGCTGATGGTCGCGCTGTTCTCGATCAAGCCCGACGGCGACTTCACGCAAGGAAACCTCTGGGGCTGGCCGTCGCGCTTCGCGGGGGTCGAGAACTACACCCGCGTCTTCACCGACAGCGCCATGCCGCGCTATCTGCTGAATTCGGTCTTCATCACCGTGCCCACGGTGATCGGCGCCGTGGCGCTGTCGTGCATGACGGGCTTTGCGCTGGGGGTGTATCGGTTCCGGGGCAACATCTGGCTGTTCTTCATGTTCGTCGCGGGGAACTTCGTGCCCTTCCAGATCCTGATGGTGCCGGTGCGCGACCTGACGCTTCAGATGGGCCTCTACGACACGCGGCTGGGGCTGGTGCTGTTCCACATCGCCTTCCAGACCGGGTTCTGCACCCTGTTCATGCGCAACTTCATCCGCGCCCTGCCCCGCGAACTGATCGAGGCCGCGCGGGTCGAAGGCGTCAGCGAGATCCGCATCTTCTGGTATGTGGTGCTCCCGCTGATGCGCCCGGCCATCGCTGCACTGGCGGTCCTCGTCTTCACCTTCATCTGGAACGACTACTTCTGGGCCGTCGTTCTGACCCAGGGGGTGGAAAGCCAGCCCGTCACCGCCGGGATCACCGCCTTCAACAGCCAGTTCCGCGCCGCCTACCACATGATGAGCGCGGGCAGCATCATCGCCGCCCTGCCGCCGGTCATGATGTTCTTCCTGATGCAGAAGCACTTCATCGCGGGGCTTACCCTGGGGGCCGTGAAATGAGCATCCGCATCGCCTTCATCGGCGCGGGGTCCACCGTGTTCATGAAGAACATCGTGGGCGACGCCCTGCACTTCCCCGCGCTGGCCGACGCCACCTTCGCGCTGATGGACATCGACCCCCGGAGGCTGGAGGAATCCGAACTCGTCGCCCGCAAGCTGATCGACAGCATGGGCGCCCCGGCCCGGGTGGAAACCACGACCGACCGCCGCCGCGCGCTGGCCGGCGCCGATTTCGTCGTCACCGCCTTCCAGATCGGCGGCTACCGCCCCGCGACCGTGATCGACTTCGAGATCCCCAAGGCGTACGGCCTGCGCCAGACCATCGCCGACACGCTGGGCGTGGGCGGCATCATGCGCGGCCTGCGCACGGTGCCACACCTCTGGGCCGTGGCGCAGGACATGGCAGAACTCTGCCCCGACGCGCTTCTGCTGCAATACGTCAACCCCATGGCGATCAACACCTGGGCGCTGGCCGAACGCTTCCCCCGCGTGAAACAGGTCGGCCTCTGCCATTCGGTCCAGAACACGGTCGAGGAACTGGCCCACGACCTCGACCTGCCCGCCGGCGAAATCGACTACCGCGTGGCGGGCGTGAACCATGTGGCCTTCTTCCTGCGGCTGGAACACCGGGGCCGCGACCTCTACCCGGCGCTCCGGCAGGGCTACCGCGAGGGCCGTCTGCCGAAGCCACCCCTGCACATGCCCCGCTGCCCCAACCGCGTCCGCTACGAGGTGATGGACCATCTGGGCCACTTCTGCACCGAATCCTCGGAACACCTCGCCGAATACACGCCGTGGTTCATCAAGGGCCACCGCCCCGACCTGATCGACACCTTCGGCATCCCGCTCGACGAATATCCGAAGCGCTGCGAAGAGCAGATGGCGAACTGGGGCGCGCAGGCCGACAGCTACCGCACCGCCGCCCGGATCGAGGTTCGCAAGTCCCACGAATTCGCGGCCGAGATCATGAACGCCGCCGTCACCGGCGCCCCCTATGTCATCTACGGCAACCTGCCGAACCGCGGGCAGGCCCCCCAGCTTCCCCACGGGGCGGCGGTGGAAACGCCCTGCCTGGTGGACCGGAACGGCATCCAGCCGTCGGTCGTGGATGATATCCCACCCCAGCTTGTGGCCTTGATGCGCAGCCAGATCAACGTGCAGGAACTGACCGTGCGCGCGCTGCTGGACGAGAACGTCGATCACCTCTACCACGCTGCCTGCATGGACCCACACACCGCAGCCGAACTGGACCTTCGTCAGATCCGCGCCCTTGTGACGGACCTGCTCGCCGCGCATGGCGACTGGATCCCGGCCTGGGCGCGACCGCGAAAGGCGGCCTGATGCAAGGGGGCGGTCCGGCACGATCATCCCAATGGCACCCCGGTGCCCCTCAGACCGACTTGCAGCGCCGCACATGACCGATCGTCCTACCTTCCCAGACCTCTCCGGCGCCTCGGTCTTCATCACCGGGGGCGGCTCGGGCATCGGTGCCGCGCTGACCGAAGGGTTCCTGCGGCAGGGTGCCAGGGTGGCCTTCGTGCAGCGGTCCGACGGCACCGCCTTCGCCGAGACCATGGAACAGGCCACCGGCAGCCGCCCGCGGTTCATCCCCTGCGACGTGTCCGACACCGTCGCCCTGCAGGACGCCATCGCGCAGGCGGCGGAAACGCACGGCCCCGTCTCGCGCCTGGTCTGCAATGCCGCGAACGATCAGCGGATGGGCACACTCGACGTCACCGACGCCTTCTTCGATCAGGCCATCGCGGTGAACCTGAAGCACTACCTGTTCGCAGCCCAGGCCGTGATCCCCGCCATGCAGGCGGCGGGCGGCGGGGCAATCGTGATGTATTCCTCGATCAGCTACATGATGCCGACCGCGGGCTACCCGGTCTATCTGGCGGCCAATGCCGCGATCACGGGGCTCGCGCGGACGCTGGCGCAGGAATTCGGGGGCGATGGAATCCGGGTGAACGCGCTGGCACCGGGATGGGTGCTGACCGACAAGCAGCGAACGATGTGGGCCACGCCCGACAGCATCGCCGCGCATGTCGCCCGGCAGGCGCTGAAACGGGAACTTCTGCCGGACGACATGGTGGGGCCGACCCTGTTCCTCGCCTCGGACGCCTCGGCCGCCATCACCGGGCAGTGCCTTGTGGTCGACGGCGGGGTTGCGGTGACGGGATGACGGATCTCGACTGGATCGCGGTGGACTGGGGCACCACGCGGCTGCGGGCCTGGGCGCTGGGCCCGGACAATGCCGTTCTGGCCGAGGCGCGGTCCGGCGACGGCATGGGCGGGCTCGCCAGCGGCGGGTTCGAACCCGCGCTTCTGGCATTGGTCGCCCCCTGGCTTTCCCCGCAGGGCACGGCGGC
The DNA here is from genome assembly GCA_964473055.1 of uncultured Rhodobacterales bacterium. Classification (GTDB taxonomy): domain Bacteria; phylum Pseudomonadota; class Alphaproteobacteria; order Rhodobacterales; family Rhodobacteraceae; genus UBA996. Next base: position 13,710 of record CAYYOE010000058.1, read on the forward strand.
GCGCAGGCTGGTCGTCGCTTGCGGCATGGTCGGCAGCCGGCAGGGCTGGGTCGAGGCACCTTACACGTCCGTCCCCTGCCCGCCCCTGTCGCCCGCGCTGGCCCGTGCCCCCGTGCACGACCCCCGGCTGGATGTCCGGGTAATCCCTGGCCTGCGGCAGGACCGCCCCGCCGATGTCATGCGCGGTGAGGAGACGCAGATCGCGGGCGCGCTCGCGGCACGCCCCGGCTTCGACGGGGTGATCTGCCTGCCCGGCAGCCATACGAAATGGGTCCATGTCAGCGCGGGTGAGGTGGTCAGCTTCCAGACCTGCATGACCGGCGAGACCTTCGCCGCCTTGTCCGGGCACACCGTCCTGCGCCACTCCATCGCGGCCGAGGGCCATGACGCCGACGCCTTCGCCGCCGCGGTGGACGAGGGGATGTCGCATCCCGCGCGCCTGACCGCGCGGCTGTTCGGACTGCGGGCCGAGGCGCTGCTGCACGGACAGTCGCCCGTCGCCGCCCGGTCGCGGCTGTCGGGGCTGCTGATCGGGATGGAACTGGCGGCTTCGCGGCCCTGGTGGC
>CAYYOE010000059.1:0-14249 GCA_964473055.1 uncultured Rhodobacterales bacterium
CCAACGACCCGGCGCTGGCCGGCCCAGGCCACCGGCCGCGCGCCGTGGTCCCGTGTCAGGACCAGATCGCCCGCGACGATGTCCTCGACCGAGCGCGGACCCTCGGGCGTGTCGACCCGGGTTCCGGCAACGAAGCAGGGCAGGGGCGGCGGCTCGGACGGGAAGGCCGAGAAGGGCAGTTGCTGGTTGCGCGGCGGGTTCGGGCCAGGGCCGTACTGGATCGTGCCCGGCGTGATCGGGGCGACCTGGAACAGGATGTTCGGCCCCTGGAAGATCTGGTGTCCGGCCGACGAGGCCCGCCCCTGGAAGGCATCGTGCTGCGGACCGAGGTTCGCGTAGATCGGCGGCGAGGGCGGGTCGGTGTCCGGCCAACGGTAGATGTCGACGAACTGCCCGTTCAGGAACGAGGTCTGGCCGCCGCCGACCTGGCGCACGACCACCCGGAAGATGTCGGTCGCCGATCCCAGGGGGGTGACCCCGGTCAGGGTCACCTGGATGCCGTTGTTGTTTCCGCTCGACGACACCGAGGTGTAGGTCGCGATCTGGTCGCCCCGCAGGTAGAGTTCTGGCACCGCCACACCCGTTTGCCGATCCGTGGTGCAGAGTTTGCCCGCTGGGTCGGGATTGCAATATCTGTCTGGGTGAAATCGCTTGCGTGGGCGGATCCGTGCCTGATTTGCCCTTTCCATCCCGGACATGCCGCCTTAATCGGGACTGGCGGGACGACCCCGCGTGCCACAGTCCGGGCCCATGATCACGATCACCACGACCGACGCGCTTGCCGCCTTCTGCGCCCGGGCGGCGCAGGCCCCTTATGTCACCCTCGACACCGAGTTCCTGCGCGAGCGGACCTATTACGCGCGCCTCTGCCTGTTGCAGATGGCCATTCCGGGCGAGGGCGCGGATACGGCCGTGCTGGTCGATCCCATCGCGGGCAACCTGTCGCTGGAACCGCTGTATGACCTGTTCCGCAATCGCGATGTGGTGAAGGTCTTCCACGCCGCGCGCCAGGACCTGGAAATCTTCTTCGTCGATGCGGGCGTGTTCCCCGACCCGCTGTTCGATACGCAGGTCGCGGCCATGGTCTGCGGTTTTGGCGAGCAGGTCGGCTACGAGACGCTGGTGCGCAAGATCGCGCGGGCGAGCCTCGACAAGACCTCGCGCTTCACCGACTGGTCGCGGCGGCCGCTGTCGGACGCGCAGAAGGTCTATGCCCTGGCCGATGTCACGCACCTTCGGGTGATCTACGAACATCTTGCGCGCGATCTGGAACGGTCCGGACGGTCCGCCTGGGTTGCCGAGGAATTGCGGATCCTGACAACACCCGACACCTACACCGTCCGCCCCGAGGACGCCTGGGAACGCATCCGCACCCGCACGGGATCGGGACGGTTCCTTGCCGTCCTTCGGGAACTGGCCCGGTTTCGCGAGGAACACGCCCAGCGTAACGACGTGCCCCGTACCCGGGTGATGAAGGACGATGTCATCCTGGAACTCGCCTCGACCAAGCCGGTCACGCACGAGGATCTGTCGCGTTCGCGCCTTCTGCTGCGCGAAGCCCGCAAGGGCGAGATCGCCGACGGCATCCTGACCGCCGTCAGGACTGCGCTTGACCTGCCGTCGGAGGCGCTGCCGAAGCCCGACCACAGCCGTGACAGCCTGCAGGTCAACGGCGCGCTGGCTGATCTGCTGCGGGTGCTGCTGAAAGCGCGCGCCGAACAGGCGGGTGTCGCCGTCAGGCTGATCGCCTCGGCGTCCGAATTGGACGAGATCGCCGCGGGACGGCGCGATGGACCGTCCCTCAGCGGATGGCGGCGCGAGGTTTTCGGCGCCGATGCGATCCGCCTGTGCGAGGGCAAGTTGGCCTTGACCGCGGTGGGCCACGCCGTCGAGGTGATCGAGGTCTGACACGGGCGCTGCCCCGTGGCCGCGCCCGCCCTGCCGCTTGACCCCGGTTCGCCCGCTCCTCTACATGCGCGCGGATCAATGAGAGGGCAGAGTATGGGCTTCCGCACGGGCATCGTCGGGCTACCGAACGTGGGCAAGTCCACGCTGTTCAACGCGCTGACCCGCACCGCGGCGGCGCAGGCGGCGAACTTTCCCTTCTGCACGATCGAGCCCAACGTGGGCGAGGTGGCCGTGCCCGATCCGCGGCTGACCAAGCTTGCCGAGATCGGCAAGTCGAAACAGGTGATCCCGGCGCGGATGACCTTCGTGGATATCGCGGGCCTGGTGAAGGGTGCCTCGCGCGGGGAAGGGCTGGGCAACCAGTTCCTGGCCAACATCCGCGAATGCGACGCCATCGCCCATGTGGTGCGCTGCTTCGAGGATGGTGACATCACCCATGTCGAAGGCCGGATCGACCCGATCGCCGACATCGACACGATCGAAACGGAACTGATGCTGGCCGACCTCGACAGCGTTGAGCGACGGATCGCGAACCTGGCGCGCAAGGCCAAGGGGGGCGACAAGGAGGCGCTGCAGCAGCTGCGCCTTCTGGACGAGGCCAAGGTCGCGCTGGAAGCGGGGCGCCCGGCGCGGACCGTGACGGTGGCCGAGGAGGATGCCCGCGCCTGGGAGATCCTGCAGCTGATCACGGCCAAGCGGGTGCTCTATGTCTGCAACGTGGCCGAGAATGACGCGGCCACCGGCAACGCGTTCTCCGACCGGGTGGCGGAGCGGGCGGCGGCGGAGGGGGCGGGGATCGTCGTGATCTCGGCCCGGATCGAGGAAGAGATCGCGCAGCTGCCCCCCGACGAGGCGGCCGAGTTCCTGGAGACGATGGGGCTGGAGGAGGCGGGCCTCGACCGGCTGATCCGCGCGGGCTATGCGCTGCTGGGCCTGCGGACCTACTTCACGGTCGGCCCGAAGGAGGCGCGCGCCTGGACGATCCCGGCCGGCGCGCTGGCGCCGCAGGCGGCGGGGGTGATCCACGGGGATTTCGAGAAGGGGTTCATCCGGGCCGAGACCATCGCCTATGCCGATTTCGTGGCGGCGGGCGGCGAGGCCGGCGCCCGGGACGCGGGCAAGCTGCGGGTGGAGGGCAAGACCTACACCGTGCAGGACGGGGATGTGATGCACTTCCTGTTCAGCGGCTGAGCGGGGTTTTCTGTCGCCGACGGGCGGTTTGTGCACATGTGCACAAAGTGGCAAGTTGCTGATATCTCAGGACAAGCACTGTGCACGTTCATCTTTTGCCAAGGGAGGTGAACGAAAGGCTGCGGGTCCGCGCGTTGCCGGGGCAGGTGGCCCGATGGGGGGCAGACCCCGGCTCTACGCGGTGGCGATCAGCGCTTGCAGCCGGTCGCACTCGGCCAGCTGGTGGTCGTTGCCTTCGTCCGAGAACACCTCGCGCGCTTGGGCAAGGTGATGGCGCGCGGTGGCGAGGTGGGCCGGATCGGGCGACAGGGCGTGAAGGGCGAGGGCAAGGTTGGCGAGGTTCCATGGGGTTTCTGCCCAAGGGAGGGGGGCGTCGTCGGGGCTACGTCGGGTCAGGCACTCGGCATGGGCCGCCGCCGCGTCGTCCAGCATCGCCGCATCCCCCGTGACCGCCCCCAGCCAACCTAGCGCGTTGCCGAAGCGGCCAAGTAAGCGGCCATCTGCCAGCTCGCCTTCGAGGGTGCCTCGGCCAGGTCCAGCGCCACCGCCATGCCGCCAGGATCGCTGCAGCGTGGGAGCCTTTCTATCCCGCTGGCGATCAACCTTGGTACACCACGAACGCGTTCGCGCCAGATCAGGCACGCTCTCGGGCAGCCGACATTGCCCCTGTGTCTTTCGGGCGATCCAGAGGCGGCGCAGGTTTGGCGGATGTCTTGTGGCATGTTGCACGGTTCCGTTCATCTGACAGAATGCCCTGATGACTGTGCGTGCCATAGGGACGGGTTCGTTTGCAGATGATCCGCTTGCAAGCCCATCATATCGTGATCGCAGGGCTTGCGCTGATTTCTGTGGTCTTGACGCTGCAAATGTCGCGGGCGCCGGACGACCCACGCTGTTTTCAGGTCGGCGATGTCACGATCCTGCTGCCGGATGATGCCAAGGTCTTGAGCCCGGCGACGCCGGAGGCCACCCGCCTGAGGGCGCGCTGTGCTCCGGCGCGAAAGGCAGGCGAGGTGAGATTCCGCCTGCGCCCGGCTGTGCGCGACCTGCCCGGATGGGTCGAAGATCAGGCCCATGTCATGATGAGCGCCGATCCGGACCGGGGTCAATTGCTCTGGCAGGCCTTGGCTTCCCTGTGTCCGGAAGCAAGCGACCGCATGCAGGTCCGGCGGGAGTTCCTGTCGTCCCGCCACATAACCGATCATATCCAGATGCTGGACCTACCCGGCCGGGGAAAATGCACCGACCTCGATCTCAGGGACTGGCCGGGCCCAACGCGCGCAGTCCGAATGGAGTGCACCGTCGAGGTCGCGCTGACCGAAACGGTCACCGCGCTGTTCCGGTTGCACAGCCCGGCGGGGTATTTCGGCGCCTCCGGCGCGACCGAAGAGCTGCCGGACCACACCGACCTTGTCGAAGCCATTGCCACCGCCACGGAAGCAATCAGGGAAAACGCGCGTCTCGGCACCGGCGACTGGACGCATCTGCCGCCTCTGGCGGCGCTGCCGATCTGCCCGGAAGATCGCGTGCCGGGTTGAGAGATGGGGCCCGATCCGCGAGCGGGTTGCAGCATCGAAAGCTGCCTCGGTCATGCGGACGACACTGGTGCGGGAGAGGAATGCGGATCCGCCAATGTGCGGCTCTATGGGGTGGGTGCGGCGGGGATGAATGCGCGGGCGGTGGCGCTGGTGTCGGCGCTGCTCTACCTCGGGCTGGTCTGGCTGTGACGGCGTGGGGCAGGGGCCTTGGCCCCAGTCCCAGCCTTCCCGCAAGATCCGGGGGCGAGTTGGGATAGGTGTTCAATCGGGCTGAAGCCATTGCCTGATCCGACCTTGTGGCGGCGGCGGGCGAGGGCCAGTGCCACACCCGACCCGTGCGTAGCCATCGGGGTGCCGGTGTCGGTGGTTGGATCGGGGGATCGGACTTGCACTTTCGCAGCAGGCCCCGGACATTGCCGGGATGCCGACCGACACCCATCGCCCCAGATTGCGCATCCGCATCGTGTTTGGCGGGGCCGAGATGATCGGCCCCGGCAAGGCCGAGCTGCTGGAGCGGATCGACCGCACCGGCTCGATCGCGGCGGCGGGCCGCGAGATGGGGATGAGCTACAAGCGCGCGTGGCAGCTGATCGGCACCCTGAACGCCATGTTTCGGGACCCGCTGGTGGACAGCACCCGTGGCGGGCCCGGCGGTGGCGGGGCGGTGCTGACCGAGAACGGCCGGACGGTTCTGGCCCTGTATCGCGCCGTCGAGGCGGAGGCGGCAGAAGCGGGAGCACGGCGGCTGCGTGAGATGCAGGCCCTGCTTGGCGATATTCCCGAGGAAAAATAACGCTTGCCCGCCGGATGATCCCCCTGCGATATGTTTCCCGGGAAATATCACCGGGAATCCCTGCATGGCCGGATCCTTTTCGCGTCGTTCCGTCCTTGCATCGGTTGCCGTGCTGGCATCTGCGGCGGGGCCCGGATTGGCCGACGGCGACGCCCCGGTGGTTGCGGCCGCCTCGGACCTCCAGTTCGCGGTCGAGGAAATCGCCGCCGCGTTCGCGGCCGACACGGGGATGCAGGTCCGCCTGTCTATGGGATCGACCGGGAACTTCGCCCGCCAGATCCGCGAGGGCGCGCCCTTCCAGATCTTCATGGCGGCCGACGAGCAGTTCATCGCCGACCTGCACGCCGACGGGCTGACCCGCGACGCGGGCGACCTCTACGCCATCGGACGGATCGTGATCATTGCGCCGCATGGGTCTGTCCTGCTGCCCGACGGTGGGATGGACAATCTGGCCGACCTGCTGGCCGCCGGCCGGATCACCCGGTTCGCCATCGCCAATCCCGATCACGCCCCCTACGGCATGCGGGCGCGCGAGGCGCTGATCGCCCGGGGGCTGTGGGACGACCTGCAACCTGTTCTGGTGCTGGGCGAGAATGTCAGTCAGGCCGCGCAGTTCGCGCTGTCGGGCAATGCCGAAGGGGGCATCATCGCCTACGCGCTGGCGTTGGTGCCGCGGGTTGCCGCGCTTGGCACCCATGCGTTGATCCCCGCGGACGGGCACGAACCGTTGCGCCAGCGCATGGCGCTGCTGAATACGGCGGGCCCGGTGGCGGAGGCCTTCTACGCCTACATGATGGAACCCCCGGCGCGCGCGATCATGGCGCGCCATGGTTTTGTCCTGCCCGAGGAGTGATCCATGGACTGGACTGCCCTGATGCTGTCGCTGCAACTGGCGGCCTGGACCGTGGCGATCCTGTTGCCCGTCTCGGTGCTGGCAGGGCGGTTCCTGGCCTATCGACAGTTCCGGGCCAAGGGGCTGGTCGAAGCCCTGGTGATGCTGCCGCTGGTGCTGCCGCCCACGGTGCTCGGCTTCTACCTGCTGGTGGCCTTCGGGCGGAATTCGCCGCTGGGTCAGCTCTGGCAAGACATGTTCGGCCACCAGTTGGTCTTTACCTTCGAGGGGCTGGTGGTGGCCTCGGTCGTCTTCAATCTGCCCTTCGCCATCCAGCCCGCGCAGCGCGGGTTCGAGGCGATCCCCCGTGATGTGCGCGAGGCGGCCGCCTGTTGCGGGATGTCGCCGCCGGCATCCTTGTGTAAGGTCGAGCTGCCGCTGGCCTGGCCGGGGGTGATGACGGCCATGGTGCTGACATTCGCCCATACGCTTGGGGAATTCGGCGTCGTGCTGATGGTGGGCGGGTCGATCCCGGGCGAGACCAAGACCGTTGCCATCGCGATCTATGACCGGGTGCAGGGGTTCGACCACCGGGGGGCCGCCACCATGTCGGCCGTCCTTGTGGCGATATCGCTGTTCACCATCGCGCTGACCTTCTGGCTGTCGTCGCGCGTCGGGCGGAGGTTGTCCTGATGGCGCTGGAGGTGATGGCCCGCGCCGCCGCGCCGATCCCGCTGGATGTGGCCTTTGGGGTGGCCCCGGGCGAGTTGCTGGCGCTTGTGGGTCACTCCGGATCGGGCAAGACGACGCTGTTGCGCACCATCGCGGGGCTCTGGCGGCCCGACGCGGCCCGGGTGCGGGTGGAGGGCACGACCTGGCTGGATACCGCCGCGCGGGTCGATCTGCCGCCGCATCGCCGGCGGGTGGGGCTGGTGTTCCAGAACTATGCGCTGTTCCCGCACATGTCGGCGGCGCAGAACGTCATGGCCGCGATGGACGTCGCCGACCGGGCCGAGGCAGACCGCCTGCTGGACCTCCTGAATCTGAACGGCATGGCCGACCGCAGTCCGACGCAGCTTTCGGGGGGGCAGCAGCAGCGGGTGGCGGTGGCACGCGCCCTGGCGCGGCGGCCGCAGGCGCTGCTGCTGGACGAGCCGTTCTCGGCCGTGGACCGCGCCACGCGCGAGCGGCTGTACGGCGAGATCATCGCGCTGCGCGCCCATCTGGCGATGCCGGTGGTGCTGGTGACGCACGACATGAACGAGGCGCAGCTTCTGGCCGACCGGATGCTGGTGATCGAGGCGGGCCGGATCGTGCGCGAAGGCACCACGGCGCAGGTCATGGCCGACCCGGAGGCGCTACGCGCCATGGGGATCCGCGAGGTGGCCGCGATGCTGCCCGCCGTCATTGCCGAACACGGGGCGGACGGGCTGACGCGGCTGGACGCGCCAACCGGACCGCTGTTCCTGCCCGGCATCGACAGCGCCCCCGGCACGCGGCTGCGCGTGCGGATCCTGGCGCACGATGTGATCCTTTCGCGCGCGCGCCCCGTCGGGCTGTCGGCGCAGAACATCATTGCGGGTCGGGTGGCGCGCATCGTGCCGGGCGGGGGGCCGGGGGTGATGGTTCACGTGGATGTCGGCGGGCACAAAATCCTTGCCCGCATCACACGCAGGGCCGCCGACCAGATGGCCCTGCAACCAGGCGAGGCCGTCCACGTCATCCTGAAGTCGATGTCCGTGGCCCGCGACCATGTCGCCCGAATGCCCGATGCCGCGCCGGCCGGAGACTGACGCCCGGAGGTGGTTCCACGATCCGGGGCCAAGCCGGATAACGAGTTGTTAACCTTGCTCGCCGACCATCCACCGCAGTGCGGAGACCGACACCGCTTGCATTGTTCCGGAAATCGGATACGTTCGGAACATAAGGGGAACATCGGGCCATTGCCGAAAGCGGCCGCCCGTGGAATAAGGCAGGGACAGGATGGCACAGGCGAACCTACTCGACATGACCGACAAGCGCAGCGCGGACCGACAGAAGGCGCTCGACAGCGCCCTTGCCCAGATCGAACGCCAGTTCGGGAAGGGCTCCATCATGCGCCTGGGCGCCGACAACCCGGTGGCCGAGATCGAATCCACGTCCACGGGGTCGCTGGGGCTTGATATCGCGCTTGGAATCGGGGGGCTGCCCAAGGGGCGCATCGTTGAAATCTACGGGCCCGAAAGCTCGGGGAAGACGACGCTGACGCTGCATGTCGTGGCCGAGGAACAGAAGAAGGGCGGCGTCTGTGCCTTCGTCGATGCCGAACACGCGCTCGACCCGCTCTATGCGCGCAAGCTGGGTGTGAACCTGGACGAGCTGCTGATCAGCCAGCCCGACACCGGCGAGCAGGCGCTGGAAATCGTCGACACGCTGGTGCGTTCGGGCGCGGTCAGTCTTGTGGTCGTCGATTCGGTGGCCGCGCTGACACCGAAGGCGGAACTCGAAGGCGACATGGGCGATGCCACGGTGGGCGCCCAGGCCCGGCTGATGAGCCAGGCCATGCGCAAGTTGACGGCCAGCATCAGCCGGTCGAACTGCATGGTGATCTTCATCAACCAGATCCGCATGAAGATTGGCGTCATGTTCGGCAGCCCGGAAACGACGACGGGCGGGAACGCGCTGAAGTTCTACGCGAGCGTGCGTCTGGACATCCGCCGCATCGGGTCGATCAAGGACCGTGACGAGGTGGTGGGCAATGCCACCCGCGTCAAGGTGGTGAAGAACAAGGTCGCCCCGCCGTTCAAGCAGGTCGAGTTCGACATCATGTACGGCGAGGGAATTTCCAAGACCGGCGAATTGCTGGACCTTGGCGTGAAGGCGGGCGTGGTGGACAAGTCGGGCGCCTGGTTCAGCTATGGGGACGAGCGGATCGGGCAGGGACGCGAGAATGCCAAGGCATTCCTGAAGCAGAATGCCACGATCGCGCTGGAGATCGAGGACAAGATCCGGGCGAGCCACGGGCTCGACTTCGGAACCTCGCCCGAGGACGGCGCCGCCGACGACGACGATGCATTGATGGAAGGCTGAGGCCGCCCGCCCGGGAAACGGCGTGCCCCCTGGATTGCAGGACCCCGGGGCACTGCAACACCGGAAAGGCCTGGCCGGTCCAGTTCGGGACGTCCGTGCCGCCGTCGGTTTCCTGTGTCGGCGTCACGCCTGGGCTGGCCGCCCATTACCGTCGGTGTTGCGGCGTCTCTGGCTGTGGACAGTACGCCGGGGCGACGATACATCACCGGGGTTCAACCTGTCCCGACGCGCCCCTGCACGGATCCCCCCACGATGCCCAGCCTGAACGATATCCGGTCCACATTCCTGAATTACTTCGCCCGTCAGGATCACCGTGTGGTGGCGTCCTCGCCGCTTGTCCCGCGCAACGATCCCACGCTGATGTTCGCGAACTCGGGGATGGTGCAGTTCAAGAACCTCTTCACCGGGGTCGAGCGGCGCGACTATGTGCGCGCGACCACCTCGCAGAAATGCGTGCGGGCGGGTGGCAAGCACAATGATCTCGACAATGTCGGCTATACCGCGCGCCACCATACGTTCTTCGAGATGCTGGGGAATTTCAGCTTCGGCGACTACTTCAAGGACGATGCCATCGCCTTTGCCTGGGAACTGCTGACCCGGGATTTCGACATCCCGAAGGACCGGCTGCTGGTCACCGTCTACCATACCGATGACGAGGCGGCGGGCATCTGGCGGCGGGTGGCGGGCCTGCCCGACGACCGGATCATCCGCATTCCGACCGACGACAACTTCTGGCGAATGGGGCCGACCGGCCCCTGCGGGCCATGCACCGAAATCTTCTTCGACCACGGACCGGGCATCCCCGGCGGCCCGCCCGGCAGCCCCGAAGAGGACGGCGACAGGTTCATCGAGATCTGGAACCTGGTCTTCATGCAGAACGAACAGCTGGCCGACGGGTCGCTGCGCAAGCTTGACATGCAGTCGATCGACACCGGCATGGGGCTGGAGCGGATCGGCGCGCTGCTGCAGGGCAAGCACGACAACTACGACACCGACCTGATGCGGTCGCTGATCGAGGCTTCGGCCCATGCGACGGGCGCCGATCCCGATGGCCCGGGCCGCATCCACCACCGGGTGATCGCCGACCACCTGCGGTCCACGTCCTTCCTGATCGCGGACGGGGTGATGCCGTCGAACGAAGGCCGCGGCTATGTGCTGCGCCGGATCATGCGCCGCGCGATGCGGCACGCGCATCAGCTGGGCGCGAACGATCCGCTGATGCACCGGCTGGTGCCCGCGCTGGTGCGGCAGATGGGCGAGGCCTTTCCGGAACTGGCCCAGGCCCGCACCCTGATCGAGGAAACCCTGCGGCTGGAGGAGACGCGGTTCCGCCAGACGCTGGACCGGGGTCTGCGGCTGCTGGACGACGAACTGGCCCGCCTGCCCGAGGGGTCGGCCTTGCCGGGCGAGGCGGCGTTCCGGCTGTATGACACCTATGGATTCCCGCTGGACCTGACGCAGGACGCGCTGCGCGAAAAGGGGCGTGGCGTGGACGTGGCCGGGTTCGAGGCCGCGATGGGCGAACAGAAGGCCAAGGCGCGCGCTGCCTGGGCCGGTACTGGCGAGACGAAGGACGCCGCGATCTGGTTCGACCTGGCCGAGGCGCATGGTGCATCGGAGTTCCTGGGCTACGATACCGAAACGGCCGAAGGGCAGGTGCTGGCCATAGTGGCCGATGGCGCCAGCTTGGCCGAGGCGGGGGTCGGAAGACAGGTCCAGTTGGTCCTGAACCAGACGCCGTTCTATGCGGAATCCGGCGGACAGGTGGGCGATACCGGCGTGATCATCACACCTACCGGCCGTGCGCGCGTGACCGATACGAAGAAGGCGCAAGGGCTGTTCCTGCACTTGGCCGAGGTGACTGAAGGCACCATCCGGCCGGGGCAGGGCGCGCAGCTGATCGTGGACCAGGACCGGCGTTCGTCGATCCGTGCGAACCATTCGGCGACGAACCTGCTGCACGAGGCGCTGCGGGGTGCGCTGGGGGACCATGTGGCGCAGCGCGGGTCGCTGAACGCCGAGGACCGGCTGCGGTTCGACTTTTCCCATGCCAAGGCGCTGACGTCCGACGAACTGGCCGCGGTCGAGGCCGAGGTGAATGCCTTCATCCGGCAGAACAGCCCGGTCGAGACGCGGATCATGACGCCCGATGACGCGCGCTCCATCGGCGCGCAGGCGCTGTTCGGCGAAAAGTACGGGGACGAGGTGCGTGTGGTGTCCATGGGCCGGGCGGAAACCGGCAAGGGCGCGGACGGGCAGACCTGGTCGATCGAGCTGTGCGGTGGCACCCATGTGGCGCGCACCGGCGACATCGGGCTGTTCGTGGCCCTGTCAGACAGCGCGTCGTCGGCGGGTGTGCGGCGCATCGAGGGGCTGACCGGGGCGGCGGCGCTGCGACATCTGGCAGCGCGGGCGAGCGATCTGGCCGAGATTGCCGGGATGCTCAAGACCCCGGTTCCCGAGGCGGTGGCCCGCGTCAAGGCTTTGGCCGACGAGCGCCGGCAACTGGCCAACGAGGTGGCGCAGCTGAAGCGCGAACTGGCCATGGGTGGCGGCGGCGCCGCTGCGGTGGAAGCACGCAAGATCAATGGCTTGTCCTTCATCTCGAAGGTGATGAATGGCGTGTCGGGCAAGGACCTGCCCGCGCTGATCGATGCGCACAAGGCGCAGATCGGATCGGGCGCGGTGCTGCTGATCGCGGGCGAGGACGGCAAGGCCGCCATTGCGGCGGGCGTGACGCCGGACCTGACGGCGCGGGTCAGCGCGGTGGCGCTGGTCAAGGCCGCGGTCGAGGCGATGGGCGGCAAGGGTGGCGGCGGACGGCCCGACATGGCCCAGGGCGGCGCCAAGGACATCGGCGCGGCCGAGGCTGGCATCGCGGCCGCCGAAGCGCTGCTGGCGGGGTAGGGCGATGACCAAATCCGCGCTCTGGATCGCCCACGTCACCGTCACCGACCCCGAGGCCTATGGCCGCTATGCCGCCATCGCGACCGAGGCCATTGCTGCGCATGGCGGGGTGTTCCTGGCGCGGGGCGGACGCTATCGGCAAATGGAAGGCCGGGACCACGCGCGCAACGTCGTGGCGCGGTTCCCGTCGCTGGACGCGGCGGTTGCCTGCTATGAGAGCGACCGCTATCAGCAGGCGTTGCAATTTGCAAAAGGTGCGGCCGAACGCGATCTGGTGATCGTCGAGGAAGCCTGAAGCGGGAACAGGGAAGGTGGACCGAATCCGCCCACCCTACGCCCTTACCCGGCCTTGGCCATCCGCTTGCGTTCGTGCGGATCGAGGTGGCGCTTGCGCAGACGGATCGCCTTGGGCGTGACCTCGACCAGTTCATCGTCCTCGACATAGGCGATTGCCTGTTCCAGTGACATGCGCACCGGCGTGGTCAGCACCACCGCTTCGTCCTTGCCGCTGGCGCGGACGTTGGTCAGCTTCTTGCCCTTCAGCGGGTTCACTTCCAGATCGTTGTCGCGGGAATGCTCGCCGATGATCATCCCCTCGTAGACCTGTTCCTGCGCGCCGATGAACATCTTGCCGCGGTCTTCGAGGTTCCACAGCGCGTAGGCCACGGAGACGCCCGATTCCATCGAGATCAGCACCCCCTGCCGCCGACCCTGGATCGCACCCTTGTAGGGCACCCAGCCGTGGAAGATGCGGTTCAGCACGCCGGTGCCGCGCGTGTCGGTCATGAACTGACCGTGATAGCCGATCAGTCCGCGCGACGGCACATGCGCGATGATCCGGGTCTTGCCCGTGCCCGCAGGCCGCATCTCGACCAGGTCGCCGCGGCGGTCGCCGGTCAGCTTGTCGATGACCACGCCCGAGAATTCGTCATCGACGTCGATCACGACTTCTTCGATGGGTTCCAGCCGCTGGCCGCCTTCCTCGCGATAGATCACCTGCGGGCGGGAGATCGACAGTTCGAACCCCTCGCGGCGCATGTTCTCGATCAGGACACCCATCTGCAATTCGCCCCGGCCCGAGACGATGAAGGCCTCGCCGCCCGGCGTATCCTCGACCTTGATGGCCACGTTGACCTCGGCCTCGCGCATCAGACGTTCGCGGATCACGCGGGATTGCACCTTGGACCCGTCGCGCCCGGCGAGGGGAGAATCGTTGATGCCGAAGGTCACGCTGATCGTGGGTGGGTCGATCGGCTGGGCGGGCAGGGGAATGTCGATGGACGGATCGCACAGCGTGTCGGCCACGGTTGCCTTGGTCATGCCCGCGATGGTGACGATGTCACCGGCGACGGCCTCGTCGATCTGCGCCTGTCCGAGGCCGCGGAAGGCCTGGATCTTGGTGACACGGAAGGATTCAAGCTTTTCGCCCGTGCGCGACAGCGCCTTCAGCGTGGTTCCCGTGGTCAGCCGGCCCGATTCCACGCGGCCCGTCAGGATACGGCCCAGGTAGGGGTCGGCCGCCAGCGTCGTGGCCAGCATCCGGAACGGTTCGTCGTCGTGGTCCTGCTGGCGCGGCGGCGGGACGTGTCGCACGATCAGGTCGAACAGCGCATCCAGCCCGGACCGGGGCCCGTCCATGGCCAGGTCAGCCCAGCCGGACCGTCCGGATGCATAGACATGCGGAAAATCAAGCTGTTCGTCGCTGGCGCCCAGGTTTGCGAACAGGTCGAAAACCTCGTTCAGGGCACGGTCGGGGTCGGCCTCGGGCTTGTCCACCTTGTTCAGCACCACGATCGGCCGCAGCCCCAGCGCCAGCGCCTTGGACGTCACGAACTTGGTCTGCGGCATCGGCCCTTCGGCTGCGTCCACCAGCAGGCAGACCCCGTCCACCATGCTGAGGATCCGTTCCACCTCGCCGCCGAAATCGGCGTGGCCGGGGGTGTCGACGATGTTGACCCGCGTGCCCTGCCATTCGACCGAGGTGCATTTCGCCAGGATCGTGATCCCGCGT
>CAYYOE010000060.1:0-14208 GCA_964473055.1 uncultured Rhodobacterales bacterium
GGGCGGCTGGCGGGCATGGCCTGAGTCGCTTGCGTGCAATCCTGGGTCGCTTGCGTCCGGACCACCTGCCCACGGCCCGCCTGCGAGGCAACGGCGCCCGCAGGCTGACCCTGTCCGGTCGTGCCCGCCTTCATCCCTGCGCCGGGATCGCACCACCAAGCCCTGGGACCAATTCCCGCCAATCCGGGCGGGGTGCACGCACAGTCGCTGCTAGGCCTGCAGGTCCACCCGGTCCGGCTTGTGGATGCCGTCGGCGATCGTTGTCAGAGCAGGATGGCGGGTCTCGTATTCCGGGTGCAGCACACTAGCGTGGCAGCCGCTGCGGCACCAGCCAGTCGGGAAAGCCGAACAGGCGTTCCAGCAGGACCAGAACGACGCAGGCCGCGATTACCCCCAAGACCAGCTTCACCCGCCCTTCGGACGGCGGGTTGCGCGCCCAGCGGGCCATGCGCCAGAAGTGACGGAGGTTCATGGCGACTCGGGCCCGGTGAAGCGCACCTTGCCGATATAGGGCAGGTTGCGGTTGCGCTGGGCATAGTCGATGCCATAGCCCACCACGAATTCGTCGGGGATCGCGAACCCGGTCCAGGTGGCGCTGATCGCCACTTCGCGGCGCGACGGCTTGTCGAGCAGCGCGATCGTCTCCAGCCGCCGCGGCGCACGCGCGCGCAGGAGCGTCAGGACATGGGACAGCGTGTGCCCGGTGTCCACGATATCCTCGACCACCAGCACATCGCGGCCCTCGATCGCGCCCCGCAGGTCCTTCAGGATGCGCACCTCGCGCGAGGAGGTGGTGCCGTCGCCGTAGGACGAGGCCTCGAGGAAATCGACCTCCACCGGCAGGTCAAGTTCGCGCACCAGGTCCGCGATGAACACGAAGGACCCGCGCAAGAGGCCCACCACGACCAGCTTTTCGGTGCCGGCAAAGGCCGCCTCGATCTCGCGCGAAAGCGCCTCGATCCGGGCCGCGATGGCCTTGGCGGAAATCATCGGGTCGATTTCATAAGGTCTCTGTGGCATTCCGTCCCCGTAAGGTCCCCTTGCACTGCGGGCGCGAGCCTACGAAAAGTCGTGCACCCCGCGCCAGACGAAAGAACAGACCTCCGCCCATGCCGACCCACACCGAGACGAAGGTCCTGCCGTATTCGGCCGATCAGATGTTCGCGCTGGTGGCCGACGTGGCCCGCTATCCCGAGTTCCTGCCCTGGAACTCTGCCGCGCGGATCCGGTCACGCCGGCCCGGTGCGGACGGGTCCGAGGTGATGGAGGCGGATCTGGTGATTTCGTTCAAGGTCTTCCGGGAACGCTTTGGCAGCCAGGTCGTGCTGTGGCCCGCCGATAGGCGCATCGAGACGCGGTATCTGGATGGTCCGTTCCGCCACATGGAATCGACCTGGTCGTTCGCCGACCGTCCGGACGGGGGCTGCGAGGTGCGGTTCTTCGTGGACTTCGAGTTCCGCAATGCGATCCTTCAGGGCGTGATCGGGGTGGTATTCAACGACGCCATGCGCCGCATCGTGCGGGCCTTCGAACGTCGGGCGGCGGCGATTTATGGTGGCGCGGCCCCCGGCGGCTAGGTCAGCGGGCGGCCGGGGCAGGGGGCGCTGCCCCCTCGGCCCTGCGGCCCTCACCCCCGGGATACTTTCGCCACGTCGAAAGCGCGACGGATTGCGCGGTCTGCCGCGTGTCAGGAACAACGGAAGGCGTGACGGGGCGGCGATGATGCGGGGCGCGGTCGAGGCATTGGTGCGTGCGGTGCTGGTCGGGCTGGTCCTGGCCCTGGCGCCCATGGCCGTCCTTGCGCAGGAATTGCGCGAGGTTCGGATGGCCGACGGCCGATCCTATCTGATCGCCCTGCCGCAGGGCGCTGCAGGCGCGCCGCTGATCCTGGCCCTGCACGGGGGTGGCGGCAGCCCCGCGCAGTTCGCGCGCGACTCTGGCCTGACCGCGCCGGCGCTGGCGTCCGGGTTCGCGGTGGCCTACCCGGCGGGCACGTCGCGGCGGGGCGGTCCGTTTCTGGTCTGGAACGCGCTTTACTGTTGCGGCCATGCGTCGGGGTCGGAAGTGGACGACCTGGGGTTCCTCGACCGGGTGGCAGGGGACGCGGCGGCGCGGTTCGGCCTGTCGGGGCAGGTCTTTGCCACCGGCATGTCGAACGGGGCGATGCTGGCGCAGACCTGGGCGGCGACGCGGGGCCCGTCGCGGGTGGCGGGCGTTGCCTCTGTCGCGGGTGTGATGGATCTGTCCCGGGTGCGGGTGTCCGGGCCGGTGCCGATGCTGCACATTCACGGCACCGCCGACGACATGGCGCCTTATCCAGGCGGGCAGGGCGACAGCGCGTTGACACGGACGCGCCACGGCGCCGCCGAGGATGGGGTGGACGCGTTCCGCGCGGCGTGGGGGCCGCTGACCGAGCGACTGGGTCTGATCGACCCGGTGGCGGACGGCACGCGCGTTGTGCGCCGCGACTGGCTGCGCGGCGACCGCCCGGCGGTCACGCTGATGGCCGTCGAGGGGGGCGGCCATGTCTGGCCCGGCGGGCGTAGGGCGCGGGGCGCGGGCGCCACGCGGGACATCGACGCAAGTGCCGAGGTGGTGGACTTCTTCAGCCTCTGGCGGGAATGACCGAGATCAGCAGGTCCAGCGCGTGGTCGACACTGGCCGCGCGCACTTCGGCACGGCCCCGGGGGCCGAACTCGACGGTTTCGCTGCGCGTGGGACCGCTGCGGAGGGCGAGGGCGAAGCACACCCGGCCTTCGGGCTTGAACTCCGACCCGCCCGGCCCCGCGATGCCGGTGATCGCCACGGCCACGTCCGCCTGCGACCGGGCCAGTGCGCCTGTGGCCATTTCCCCGGCCACCGCCTCGCTGACTGCGCCCTCGGCTGCCAGCGTCGCGGGGCGCACGCCCAGCATCTCGGTCTTGGACGCGTTCGAATAGGTCACGAAGCCACGGTCGAAGATGTCGGACGATCCCGGCACCGCGGTGATCGCGCCAGCAAGCAGCCCGCCGGTGCAGCTTTCCGCCGTGGCCAGACGCCAGCCTGCGGCGCGGGTGCGGACCAGCAGTGCCTCTGCCTTTCTCATGCGCCCATCAGGCCGTGGGCAATCGCCGCGCCGGCCCCCACGCAGACCGCCGCCGCGATCCCCGCGAGGATGTCGTCCAGCATGACCCCTGTGGCGCCGGGGCGGCGGTCGGCCCAGCCGATCGGTCCGGGCTTCCAGATGTCGAACAGCCGGAAACCCACGAAGGCCACCACCCATCCAGGCCATAGCGCCAGGATATCGACCCCCGCATGGGCCGCGCCGATGGACACGGGGAACAGCGCGATCCACTGGCCCGCGACCTCGTCGATGACATACTCGCTCTCGTCTCCGCCGCCTTCTCCGTCGACCGCCCACCACCCTGCCAGGATCACCGCAACCGTCGCCGCGACCAGAAGCGCTGGTCCTCCGGCGCCATGCAGGGCCCATGCGAGCGGTAACGCGGCCAGCGACCCCCAGGTGCCGGGGGCGGGGCGCATCAGGCCCACATAGCCGAAAGTGGCAATCGCGCGGCTGAGGCGCATCAGCGGGCGATCAACGTGGCGGTGGCTTGCGCGGCGATGCCTTCCTCGCGGCCGGTGAAGCCCAGCCGTTCCGACGTCGTCGCCTTGACGCTGATGCGGCCTGGATCGACCTCCAGGACTTCGGCCAGGCGCAGGCGCATCGCCTCGGCATGGGGCGAAATCTTGGGCCGTTCGCAGACCAGCGTCACGTCGGCATTCGCCAGATCATATCCCCGCGCCCGTGCCCGCGCGATGGCGTGTTCGAGGAAGATCGCGCTGTCCGCACCCTTCCACTGCGCGTCCGAGGGCGGGAAATGGCGCCCGATGTCGCCGTCTGCCAACGCGCCGTAGATCGCGTCGGTCAGGGCATGCATCCCCACATCGGCATCCGAATGCCCGTCGAGCCCGCGCCCGTGCGGCACCCGCACCCCGCACAGCACCACGGCGTCGCCGTCTGCGAAGCGGTGCACGTCGAACCCGTTGCCCACCCGGATGTCCATCCCGTCCCCCATCAGGCGCTCGGCCCGGACGAAATCGCCGGCCGTGGTGATCTTCAGGTTGCGCTCGTCGCCGGGGACGATGGCCACGTCAAGCCCGGCGGCGCGCGCCACCGCCACGTCATCGGTCGCACCCTCGCCCCCGGCCAGTTGCGCTTGTGCCCGATGCGCAGAAAGGATCGCGTCGAAGCGGAACCCCTGCGGCGTCTGTGCCCGCCACAACCCTGCCCGGGACAGCGTTCCCGACACGATGCCACCGTTGCCACGCCAGAGCGAATCCGTCACCTCCAGCGCCGGGGCTGCACCGGGCGCGTGGTCCAGCGCCGCGACAACGCGCGCGATCAAGGCATGGCTGACCATCGGTCGCGCGGCGTCATGGATCAGCACGCGCGTGGCGCCGGTGCCGTCCAGCGCCTCCAGTCCGGCCCGCACGCTGGCCGCGCGTGTGGCCCCGCCCGGCACCACGTCGACGTCGGGATGGTTGGCATATCCCGGTGCCAGCCCCATGTCGCCGGGGTGCAGCACCAGCACGATATCCCCGATGTCCGGTGAGGTGCGGAACGCATCCAGTGTCCAGGCCAGAACAGCGCGCCCGGCCAGCATCTGCCACTGTTTGGGAACTGCGCCACCAGCCCGGGTGCCCCGCCCGGCGGCAACGATTACCGCCGCTGCGCCCATGCCCATCCTCCATCGTCCGTGTCTATGCCGTGCGGTGCGTGCTGACAATGCCGCGCTTTTTCGCGGACGGGGCGCCTAATTTTTATGCAAAACCTGCTTGGGCGGTCAGTTTGGATAGCCTTGTGTTGCCCCCGGCGGCATCTCGTCCTAGGTCGCAGGGCAGGATGCACAAGGATTAATCACTTGACGCTAGAAGTGGCGACCCGCGATCGGGGCGCGAACCTCCGGCTTGACCCGCCAGTGATCCTTGCGCCCATGGCCGGGATCACCGACGCGGCGTTCCGGCAGGTTGTCGCGGGGTTCGGTGCCGGGCTGGTGGTGTCCGAGATGATCGCGTCGGGCGAATTCCTGACGGGGCGTCCGGGCGCGCGGGAGAAAGCGGCCCTGGGCCTTGGCAGAGCTGGGCCGACGGTGCCGACCTCGGTGCAGATCGCCGGGCGCGAGGCGGCGCCGATGGCCGAGGCCGCGCGCCGCGTGGCGGGCCTGGGCGCGCCGGTCATCGACATCAACATGGGTTGTCCTGCCAAACGGGTGACGGGGGGGTGGTCGGGGTCCGCGCTGATGCGCGATCTCGACCACGCGACCCGCCTGATCGACGCAGTGGTGGCCGCAGTGGACGTTCCGGTGACGCTGAAGTGTCGACTGGGTTGGGACGGGGCCTGCCTCAATGCGGCCGACCTGGCGGCGCGGGCGGAAGGCGCAGGCGTGGCCATGGTCACCATTCATGGGCGCACGCGCGCGCAGTTCTACAAGGGACAGGCGGACTGGGCGGCGATCCGCGGTGTGGTGGACGCGGTGCGCATCCCCGTGGTGGCGAACGGCGACATCGTGGATGCGGGGAGCGCGCGGGCGGCCCTGGCGGCCTCGGGCGCGGCGGGTGTGATGGTCGGGCGCGGTGCGCAGGGCGCGCCCTGGCGGCTGGCCCAGATCGCCGCCGAATTGCACGGAACGCCCGCGCCCGACGTGCCGCGCGGCGCGGCGCTGGCGGCCCTGGTGGCCAGGCACATGGACGGCTCGCTGTCCCACTACGGGCGTGACCTCGGCCTGCGCGTGTTCCGCAAGCACCTGGGCTGGTACATGGACACCGCCGCCACGCCGCCCGCGCTGCGCCGCGCCGTGCTGACCGCGCCCGACGCCGCCTCTGTCCTGCGTCTGTTGCCCGATGCCCTGGCCGATGGCCTTGCCCTGCAAGGCGCAGCCGCATGAATGCGCTGCCCCCCGACTTTCCGCCCGACACGATCTGGGCCTCGCTGCCGGTCCCGGCCTTCCTGGTCGATCCGCTGGACCGGATCGCCGAGATCAACCCCGCGGCCGAGCAGTTCCTGAACACGTCGTCACGGATGCTGAAGGATGCGCCGATCCTCGATCGTCTCGCCGTCGACGCGCCCCTGGACGAGGCCTTCGCCCGGGTCCGTTCGGACCAGTCGGTCATGTTCATCAACACCGCGGACGTGTCGGGTGGAAATGCCGCCCCAGTGCAGTGTGACATCCAGATCGCGCCCGTCCTGCGGCAGGAGGGCTGGCTTCTGATCCTGCTGGAGCCCCGCCAGATCGCGGGCCGTCTGGGCCGGGCGCAGGCGGTCAAGTCGTCCGCCCGGTCCGCCATCGGGATGGCCGAGATGCTGGCGCACGAGATCAAGAACCCGCTGGCCGGGATCACCGGTGCGGCGCAGCTGCTGTCCATGGGCCTGACGCCCGAGGACCAGGAACTGACTGACCTGATCGTGGCTGAGAGCCGCAGGATCGTGGCCCTGCTCGACCAGGTCGAGCAGTTCGGCAACCTGCGCCCCCCGGAACGCCGCGCGGTGAATATCCACGACCTCCTGGACCGGGCGCGGAAGTCCGCCACCGTGGGGTTCGCCGCCAACATGCGCATCATCGAGGAGTTCGACCCCTCGCTGCCACCCACCTGGGTGGATGGCGACCAGATGCTGCAGGTGTTCCTGAACCTGTTGAAGAACGCCGCGGAAGCCTCTGGAAAGGGGGGCGGAACCATTCGGTTGCGCACCTTCTACGATCTGTCGCTTCGACTGCGGCGCAAGGACGGGTCAGGCAATCCGCTGCCTCTCCAGCTCGAGATCGTCGATGATGGCCCCGGCATCCGCCCGGAAATCCTGAACGACATCTTCGAACCCTTCGTGTCGGGCCGAGAGAACGGCACCGGCCTGGGGCTGGCGCTGGTGTCCAAGATCATCTCGGACCACGACGGCTGGATCTCGGTCGACTCCGTGCCGGGCCGCACCGTCTTTCGCCTGTCGCTGCCGATTGCGCCGAAGGATCTGGTGCCCCGCGACGCGGCACCTGCGGACAATCCGTCATGAGGCCGGCATGCGACCGCGGCCGCCCGACTGCTTTTCCCCTTTCGCCTTGCAAGGAGCCCGGACATGGACGGCACCGTTCTTGTCGCCGATGACGACCGCACCATTCGCACCGTCCTGACGCAGGCGCTGACCCGCGCGGGCTGCAAGGTGCACGCGACCTCGTCGCTGGTGACGCTGATGCGCTGGGTGGAAGAGGGCAAGGGCGACCTTGTCATCTCGGACGTCATCATGCCCGACGGCAACGGGCTGGAGCAGTTGCCCCGGATCAGCCAGGAACGCCCGGGCCTGCCGGTCATCGTGATCTCGGCGCAGAACACGATCATGACGGCGATCCAGGCGGCCGAGGCCGACGCCTTCGACTACCTGCCCAAGCCCTTCGACCTGCCCGACCTGATGAAGCGTGCCGCCCGTGCGCTGGAAGTGCGCCGCAGGGCGCCCGTTGCCCGGCAGAAGGACGACACGCGCGGCGATGACCTGCCGCTGGTGGGCCGCACCGCCGCCATGCAGGCGCTGTACCGACTGGTCGCGCGGGTGATGAACACCGACATGGCGGTTCTGATCACCGGCGACAGCGGCACCGGCAAGTCGCTGATCGCCCGCGCGATCCACGATTTCTCGGATCGTCGCACGCTGCCCTTCGTCGTGGCAGGTGCGGCCGATCTTGCCACGATGGAGGGGCCCGCCACCCTGATAAGTCGCGCGAAGAACGGCAGCCTTGTCTTTGACGAGGTTGGGGATCTGGACGATGATGCCCAGGCGCGCGTGGTCCGGATGCTGGACAGCTTCGGCGACGGCGGACCGCGGGTCATGGCCACCAGCCAGGCCGATCTGACCCGCCGGATCGAGGAGGGCCGCTTTCGTCAGGACCTGTTCTACCGTCTGGGCGGTGTGACCATCGCGGTGCCCGGGCTGAACGAACGGGTGGACGACATCCCGCATCTGATCGAACATTTCCTGAAGCGGTCGGAACGCGACGGCCTGTCGCCGCGCCGCATGACGCGCGAGGCGATGGACCTCGCGCGGAGCTACACCTGGCCGGGCAACGTGCGCCAGCTTGAAAATACCATCCGCCGCCTGATGGTGACCTCGTCCGAGGAAGAGATCACCCGGTCGGAACTGGAAGCGGTGCTGGGCAGCCAGCCCGCCATCGAGCCCCTGCGCGGCAGCGGCGAGGGCGACCGGCTGGCGGCGTCCGTGGCGCGGCATCTGAAGCGATATTTCGATCTGCACGGCGGAGTCTTGCCGCCCCCAGGCCTCTACCAGCGCATCCTGAAGGAGGTGGAGACCCCATTGATCGAGATCGCGTTGGACGCAACCGCCGGAAATCAGGCCAAATGTGCCGACCTTCTGGGCATCAACCGCAATACCTTGCGCAAGAAGATCACGGACCTCGATATTCAGGTGACACGGCGCCGCAAGTTGATGTAAAAGTGCCACAGCGGAGTGGCCGAAGGGACATACCCCCATTCGCGTGCGTAAGCACCGGGGGCGCCCGAAACGGCCGCCCGGATACAGGCGGTGTGCGAGGGCAGTGTGGCAGCATTGGTGCGAACCGAGGCTTGGGATCGGCTGAACAGGCTGCGCCACCAGCGACGCGTGCAGACCGGTCTGACGCTTGCCCTGGTGGTGCTGGGTCCGGTCCTGGCGGCGATGACGTTCCTCGTCCTCGGGCCGCTTGGTCAGGGCGGCGCGTCGACGGCGCTGCGGCTCGTGCTGCTGGCCGACCTTGTCTATGTCCTGGTGGTTGCCGCACTGGTCGCGCAGCGCATCGCGCAGATGGTCGCGGCGCGACGGGCCAAGTCGGCCGGATCGCGGCTGCACTTGCGGCTGACGGGTGTCTTTGCCCTGATCGCGCTGATCCCGACCGTCACGGTCGCGGTCTTTGCCGCGCTGACGGTCAACATCGGGCTGGAAGGCTGGTTTTCGGACCGGGTGCGCAATGTGGTGGGATCCTCGCTTGCCGCCGCCGAAGCCTATGAAGAGGAACACCGCCGCGATCTGGTCGCGGACACGCTGGCGCTGGCGTCCTATCTGGAACGGGCGCGCGAGTTGTCATTCCTGATCTCGGACGGCGAGTTGCGGCAGCTTCTGACGCAGGGCCAGGCCCAGGTGCAGCGCGGCCTGAAGGAAGCCTTCCTGATCGACGGCGCGGGCGAGATCCGGGCGCGCGGCGAACGGTCCTACCTGTTCGATTTCGAGCATCCCTCGGCCGAGGATCTGGCCAGTGCGCGGACGGGTGAGACGGTCGTGATCCGCGACTGGGACAACAACGAATTCCGCGCACTGATCGCGCTTCCCGGCTATGCCGACCGCTTCCTCTACGTCTCGCGCGAGGTCGACGGGGGTATCCTGTCGCTGCTGGACGAGACGACCGAGACAGTGCGGCTCTACTCGCAGCTCGAACGGGAACGGGGGCGTGTGCTGTTCGAGTTCGGGCTGCTGTATCTGGGCTTCGCGGTCATCCTGATCCTGGCCGCGATCTGGTTGGGCCTGTGGTTTGCCGAACGGCTGTCACGGCCCGTGGGGCGGCTGACCGGGGCGGCACAGCAGGTGGGGGCGGGCAACCTCGATGCCCATGTGCCCGAGGAAAAGGGCGACGACGAGATCGCCATGCTGGGCCGCATTTTCAACCAGATGACCCGCCAGCTGAAACGCCAGCGCGAGGCGCTGCTGGAAAATACCCGCCAGATCGAGCGCCGTCGGCGCCTGTTCGATTCCGTGCTGTCCTCGATTACCGCCGGGGTCGTGGGGCTGGACCCCGAAGGCCGCGTGACCTTCGTCAACCGCTCCGCCGAACGCCTGCTGGCATTGCCCGAGGGCGAGGGGCAGGCGGTGGACATGCGCGCCGCGGTGCCGGAATTCGCGGCGCTGTTCGATCGCCTGCGCGACAGCCGCACCGAGACCGTCCAGGAGGAAATCCGCGTCACCCGTGCCGGCCGGCAGGAGATCCTGCTGGTGCGGATGGCGGTCCGGCGCAAGGGCGATGGGACGCTGGAAGGCTATGTGGTCGCCTTCGACGACGTGACCGAACTGGTCGGCGCGCAGCGGATGGCCGCCTGGGGCGATGTCGCGCGTCGCATCGCGCACGAAATCAAGAACCCGCTGACGCCGATCCAGCTGTCGGCCGAACGCATCAAGCGCAAGTTCCGCGCCGCGGTGGGCGAAGAGGCGCCGGCACTGGAATCCCTCACCGATGTCATCGTGCGCCAGACCAACGACCTGCGCCGAATCGTGGACGAGTTCTCGAAGTTCGCGCGGATGCCCGAACCCGACCGCCGCCATCACGATCTGGTGTCGCTGGTCGCGGATGCGGTGACGTTGCAGCAGGCCGGGCAGGAAGGCGTAACCATCGCGGCCGATCTGCCTGCGGGCGCGCTGGTGGCCGAGGTCGATGACACGATGCTGGGTCAGGCGCTGACGAATCTTATCAAGAACGCAGGCGAAGCGACGGAAACATTGCGGGAAAAGGGTGCGCCGGACGGCTATGCGCCAGAGGTCCGTGTGGCCCTGTCGCTGGATGCGGGCGGCATCCTCATCGCCATCGAGGACAACGGCATCGGCCTGCCCGAGGACCGCACCCGCCTGTTCGAACCCTACGTCACCACCCGCGACAAGGGCACGGGCCTGGGCCTGCCCATCGTGAAGAAGATCATCGAGGAACACGGCGGCACGCTGGCTCTGGTCGACGCGCCCGCCTTCACCCCGGGCGCACATGTCGGCGCGCGCGCGGAAATCCGTCTTCCCCCATCGGTGGTCGTGCGACCACAGGCAGCAGAATAAAGAGCGAGGACAAGAATATGGGCGACATTCTTATCGTGGACGACGAACGCGACATCCGTGAACTGGTCTCGGATATCCTGAAGGACGACGGCTACACCACCCGAACTGCGGCCAACGCTGACGAATGCCTGGCCGCGCTGAACGACGCCGAGCCAGGGCTGATGATCCTGGACATCTGGCTCAAGGACAGCCGGATGGACGGCATCGACATCCTCAAGCACGTCAAGCGCAACAACCCCGACGTGCCGGTGGTCATCATCTCGGGCCATGGCAACATCGAGATCGCGGTCGCTGCGATCAAGCAGGGCGCCTACGACTTCATCGAGAAGCCGTTCAACATCGACCAGCTGATGGTGGTGATCGGACGCGCCATGGAAACCTCGCGCCTGCGCCGCGAAAACCACGACCTGCGGCGCAAGGATCCGGGCCCGACCGAACTGATCGGCGCCTGCCACGCTTTCCGGACGCTGAAGGGCCAGCTCGACAAGGTGACGAAGTCGAATGGCCGGGTGATGCTGACCGGGTCGCCCGGATCGGGCAAGGAAACGGCGGCGCGCTACATCCACGCCAACAGCCCGCGCGCGCGCGCGCCATTCGTCGTGGTATCCTCGGCCACGGTCGAACCTGACCGGATGGAAGAGGTCCTGTTCGGCCGCGAAAGCCCCGAGCGTGGCATTGAACGCGGCCTGCTGGAAGAAGCCCACGGGGGCGTGATCTACTTCGACGAGGTCGCCGACATGCCGTCCGGCACCCAATCCAAGATCCTGCGGGTGCTGGTGGACCAGACCTTCGCCCGTGTCGGTGGCACCGACAAGGTGCGCGTGGACGTGCGCGTGATCTCGTCCACCACCCGCGATCTGGAAGCCGAGATTGCCGCGGGCCGGTTCCGGCAGGAGCTTTTTCATCGCCTGAACGTCGTTCCCATCGGCATGCCCGGACTGGAGGAACGGCGCGAGGACATCCCCCTGCTCGCGCGGCATTTCATCGAGGGGTTCCACAAGACCCAGGGCCTGCCGCTGCGCGAGATCGGCGAAGAGGCCGAGGCCCTGCTGCAGGCCATGCCCTGGCCTGGAAACGTGCGACAGTTGCGCAACGTCGTGGAACGCGTCCTGATCCTGGGCGACGGGACCGGCCCGATCGAGGCACGCGACCTGCCGCAGCCCGATGGCGGGGCCGATGGTGACGGGCGGCTGGTGCTGTCCTCGACGCTTGCCACCGTGCCCCTGCGCGAGGCGCGCGAACTGTTCGAACGGGAATACCTGCTGCTGCAGATCAACCGTTTCGGTGGCAACATCAGCCGCACTGCCAGCTTCGTGGGCATGGAACGCTCGGCGTTGCACCGCAAGCTGAAGTCGCTCGGGGTTGTCACGACGGCCCGGTCGGGCGCCCGTGTCGCGCAATATGCCGACGAGATGGAAGAAGAGGACGCGGCCTGACCCTGCACCCGGTCTCGCGCCACAGGGCGCGCGTCGGGGTGCGTCAGCCGAACGGACCGCCGCCCAGTGGCCCGGTGTACATGTTCTGTGCCATGCCCCACATCGCCGCGACGAAGATCGAGATCATGCCGATCACCTGTGTCACCGTACGCTGGACCCTCAGCCGGGAGTAAAGCGCATCGGTGGGAACACCCGGACCGTCGCGGCCACCCGCCCCGCCCGCGGCGGCGATCCGCCGCGCGGTCCAGACCGACATCAGCCCGACCAGTGTCATCGGGAACAGCATCAGGAACACGGCCTGCGCGAACTGGTGGCCGTACCAGAACCCCACAAGGAACAGCGTGGTGAACACGGCGGCACTGACACAGGCGATGATCAGCCCCGACACATCGGCGATGAACAGCAGCCGGTTGCAGTTGATCCGCACGATGTCGCGCAGGTCCTCTTCGGCCGGGCCCCCGTGGCGGCGTGCGCGCTGGATCAGGTCGTAGGGCACGCCCAGCACCCAGTGGCTGGCCGAAGACCACAGCACCGCCAGCCCGATCCAGTACCACAGGTTCGAGAAGGACCGCATGTCGATCACTTCGAATACGGTCAGGTACCAGTCCAACGCGTGACATCTCCGGATTCGGCGCACCCCCGGCACCGCGGCGGACACCGTAGCGCCCGCGCCCGGGGCTTTCCACCCTTGCCGGTTGCCGCGCCGCATGCGACCCGAGGGGGTGTGACACCGACGTGACAGCCGCCAGAGGATCCGCCATGACGCCGCTCGTTCCCGCCTTCCCCGCCGCCCGGCCTCGCCGCCTGCGCCGCACCGACGCGCTGCGCCGCCTGGTGCGCGAACAGACGCTGACGGTGGACGACCTGATCTGGCCGGTCTTCGTCCGCGACGGGCACGACGACGCAACCCCCGTCGCCTCCATGCCGGGGGTCGAACGCCTGACCATCGACCGCGTGGTGCGCGCCGCCGAACGCGCCGCAAGGCTGGGCATCCCGGCGATCTGCCTGTTTCCCTACACCGATCCGGCCTCGCGCACCGAGGCCTGCGAAGAGGCCTGGAACCCCGACAACCTGACGAACCGGGCGATCCGGGCGATCAAGGCGGCGGTGCCCGAGGTCATGGTGATGACCGACATCGCGCTCGACCCCTACAATGCCAACGGTCACGACGGGCTGGTGCGCGACGGCGTGATCCTGAACGACGAGACGGTTCAGGCGCTGGTGCGGCAGGCGCTGGCGCAGGCCGAGGCGGGGGCCGACATCCTGGGCCCTTCCGACATGATGGACGGACGGATCGGCGCGATCCGGTCGGCGCTGGAAGCGGCGGGCCACCGGGACGTGGCGATCCTCAGCTATGCCGCCAAGTATGCGTCCGCCTTCTACGGCCCGTTTCGCGATGCCGTCGGGGCAGGCGAGCGGCTGGTGGGCGACAAGAAGACCTACCAGATGGACCCGGGCAACGGCGACGAGGCGCTGCGGCTGGTCGCCCGCGATCTGGCCGAGGGGGCGGACATGGTGATGGTCAAGCCGGGGATGCCCTACCTCGACATCTGCGCGCGGGTGAAGGCCACCTTCGGCGCGCCGACCTATGCCTACCAGGTGTCGGGCGAATACGCGATGATCATGGCGGCGGCGCGGAACGGCTGGATCGACGAGGGGCGCGCGATGGTCGAGAGCCTGATGGCGTTCAAGCGGGCGGGTTGCGACGGCATCCTGACCTATTTCGCCCCCGCCGTCGCCGAGCGCCTGGGCCGGCCGGGCGTCTGACACCCCGCGCGGGGCGCGGCCGGAAAGGGGGCACATCGGGGGGGCAGCGGCCCCAAGGGGCGGGTTTGTGCACATGTGCACAAACAGTCAAGCGGTTGGAATTGCTCGGAAAGGGGTGTGCACGGTAGGGTTTGGTTAACCTTGGTGCGCGAGGGGTTGTGGGGGTGGGCGTTGCGGGGGGGG
>CAYYOE010000061.1:0-11521 GCA_964473055.1 uncultured Rhodobacterales bacterium
GGCGATCAGGCCCATGTTCTCGACCGAGGCGCCGGTGACTTCGGCGGTGGCGGAATAGCCGTCCACATGGCGGTTGATGATCTCGGCCAGGCCGCCGCCGATGGGGTAGTAGACCCCGCCGGTGCCGCCGGTGGCGATGGACAGTTGTTCCTGCGCAAGCGCGGGTGTGGCGGCAAGGAATGTCGCGGCGATAATGCCGGTTAGTCGCATGGTAGAGCCTCCCTCGGGTTCTTGTATCCGCAAAGGCTAACAACCCCGACCGCAGGTGCCAACCGCTTTCGTCCCGCCCCGGACGACGGGTGTGGCGAAGCTGGCCGGTTGCCTATTCCGCGATCAGTGCCTCGACCTCGGCCAGTCTTGCCGCCAACAGGGCACGGTCGCCGCGGGTTTCGATGTTGAGACGCAGGAGCGGTTCGGTGGACGAGGACCGCAGGTTCAGCCGCCAGTCGAAAAATGACAAGGATAGGCCGTCAAGATCGTCAACATCCGGTCTACTTGGTTCGAAATGTGCAAGAACTCGGTCACGCGCGGCGGCGGCATCGGCCACGCGGTAGTTGCGTTCGCCGCTGGTGGGGAAGGCCGCGCGCATGCCGTTCACCAGATCTGACAGGCGCTGCCCGGTTTCCGACACGAGCGCGGCGATCAACAGCCAGGGCACCATTCCGGTGTCGCAGAAGAAGAACTCGCGAAAGTAGTGGTGCGCGCTCATCTCGCCGCCATAGACGGCATCGGCCTCGCGCATGGCGCGCTTCAGGTGCGCGTGCCCGGTCTTGGTGACGACCGCGCGGCCCCCGGCCGCCGCCACCACGGCTTGCGTGTTCCACATCACGCGCGGGTCGTGGACGATCGCCGCACCCGGATGCCGCGCCAGCATGGCCGCGGCCAGAAGGCCGACCACATGCTCGCCGTCCACGAAGTCGCCCCGTTCATCGAACAGGAAGCAGCGGTCGAAATCGCCGTCCCAGGCGATGCCCATGTCCGCGCCCGCCGTGCGCACGGCCTCGGCCGTGACGGGGCGGTTTTCTTCCAGCAGGGGATTGGGGATGCCGTTCGGAAAGGTCGGGTCCGGGGCGTGGTGCAGGCGCGTGACCTCCAGCCGCGCGCCGCGCGCGGCCAGCACGTCCAGGATCGCGTCGAAGGCCGCGCCGGCCACGCCGTTCCCGGCGTTCACGACCAGTTTCAGGGCCTTCAGCGCGCCTGCATCGACAAACCCCGCCACATGGGCGGCATAGGCCGGGCGCGTGTCGACCGCCTCCACCTGTGCCGTCGCCAGGGCGTCCCCGCCCGCATCGGCCTCGGCCGCGGCGCGCACGGCGGCGAATTCCGCGTCCGTCAGCGGGCGCGAGCCCGGCCCGACGATCTTCATCCCGTTGTAGTCGATGGGATTGTGGCTGGCCGTGACCTCGACGCCCGCATCGGCCCCCAGGTGTGCCGTGGCGAAGTACACCTCCTCGGTCCCCGCCTGGCCGATGTCGGCCACCGCCACGCCCGCGCCCGCGAAGGCCCGCGCCATGGCGTTCGACAGGCCCGGCGAGGACGCGCGGCCGTCGCGGCCCAGCACCACGCGGGCGGGCTTCAGCACAGCCACGATCCCCCGCGCGATGCGGGCGGCGATGGCCTCGTCCAGATCATGGCCGATCCGGCCGCGTACGTCATAGGCCTTGAAGCAGGTCAGCGTCATGGGCCGGGCCTCAGCGATCAATGACGAAGGCGGCGGCCTGCGACAGGAACTGGGCGGTGGCAGCATCGAAGGCGGCCACGGCATCGGCGCCCCCGGTGGAGGCTGCGGGGGCCGAAGTCGCGATGCGCCGGGTGGCGAGGATCCGGCGGTCGGCCTCGCGCACCAGGGTCAGCGTGGCGGCCACCCGTGCAACCGGGCCTGCGTCCGTCACGGCGATGTCGAAGGCCGTAAGGTCAGTCAGAAGCAGGGTATCGGGACGCACCGGCGCGCCGCCGGCCGTGACCAGCGTGAACCGCCCGGTGGCGGCCAGGGTCCGCGTCAACAGCGCCTGCAACTGCGCGGGCGCGCTGTCGGTCCAGCGGGCGCCCGGCAACAGCGCCACGGCATTGCCACCGGGCCGGATCACCAGCCGGTCCGTCGCCAGCGAGGCGGGTGCGGTCGGCGTCTCGACGATCAGAGCGCCGCGGGACGGGCCGCGGGCGGGGGTATCCGGGATCAGGGGGGAAAGCTCGTAGGTCGGCTGCGGCGTTGCGGCGGACCCGAGCGTGCCCACGGCGGCGCAGCCGGGCAGGAACGCGATCAGGGCAAGGGACAGAAGGACACGTCCGGGCATGGGGAACCTACCTGCGATAGTCGGGGGCGGGGGTGCCCAGGAAGAAGCGCGCCGGGTCGCGGTCGATCCGGCGGGTCAGCGCGTCGAGCGCGCGCACCAGCGCCTGACCTTCCTCGGCCAGGCGGGTGAACTGCGGCAACCCGGTATCGGCGAAGGCCCGCACCGATGGCGTGGCGCTGGCGACGGTGCGCCGCAGATCGGCCACCAGCGCCGCCGCATCGCCGACCGTCGTGCGAACCTCGGATGAGATCGCGGGAAGATCAGCGGTCAGCGCGGCCATGGTGCTGCGCGCCTCGGCTGCCGTGGCGCGCAGGTCGGCCAGCGCCGGCCCCGCATCCTGCCGCAGCGCGGTGTCGGCGGCGTCCAGCGCCCGGTCGGCGACGTCGAGCGTCGTCTCCAGCCGCGTCAGCGCCGAGGACGCGGCGGCGAAGGTTTCGGTCGCCGTGGCGAGCGCGGCCTCGGCTGTCCCGGTCAAGGGTTCGAGACGCCCGGTCACGCCGCGGATATCCTCGGTCACCGCGGATATGGCGGCATTCGCCGTCTCGACCGCCCCGCGCACCTCGGCCACGATGGCCGGCACGTCCTCTTCGGCCACCCGCGTCAATGCGTCGAAGGCGGGCCGCGCGGCATCCACCATGGCCCGCCCCTCGGCCACCAGCGCCGCGCCGTCGCCCGTCACCAGCGCGTCGAATTCCACCGCTGCGGCCTCGACGGCAAAGAGCGCGGCATCGGCATTGGTCAGCGTGCCGTCCAGGTTTGCGATTGTCACGGCCAGTTCCGTCAGCCGGGCATTGCCCGTCGCGGTCAGGGCCGAGACCTCGGCCAGCACCCCCGCCACATCGGTCTGCGTTTGCACGATGGCCGCATCGAGGTTGCCCAGCACGCTGTCGGCCCGGGCCACGATCCGCGGCACGTCGGTGTCCACGATCTCGCCCACGCCCACGATCACCGCTTCGGCCACGCCCAGCGTGGCGGTGGCGCGCGCGAAGGTCTGTTCGGCCTCGGTCATCGTGCGCGTGCCGACCTCCAGCGTGGTGTCGAGCTTGCCGAGCGATCCTTCGACGTTGTCGGCCAGCGATTCGAGCCGTCCGGTGAAGCGGGTGATCTCGTCCGTGCCGCGCGCGAAGGCCTGGGACACGGTTGTGAAGTCGTTCAACGCGATTTCCAGCGCGCCGGACGCCTGGGCGAGGTTGCGCACGATCTCGGTCACGGCGGCCTGGTTTTCGGGACCGACGAATTCGTTGACGTTGCCGACCAGCCGACGCGCCTGGGCCAGCAGGTCGGGCGCGTCCTCGACCAGCGTTTCCAGTGTGCTGCGGTCACCCTCGATCTGCGGCACGCCCTCGATCGTGTCACGCAGGAGCGGCAACGCCGGGTCGCCCCCGGTCAGTGCCACGAAGGATACGCCCGTGACGCCCTGCGACTGCAACTGCGCGCGGGTGTCGGGGCGGACCGGCGTGGCCGCATCGACCTCGACCGCCACCCTGACGCGGCCCGATCCGTCGGGGGCCAGGCCGATGGACAGGACCTGACCGACCAGAAGGCCGTTGAAGCGCACCTCACCCGCCTGGGACAGGCCCGAGACGTTGTCGAACAGAACGTCATAGCGCGCATACTGCCGGTCGAGCTGCACCTGCGCGAACCACACAAAGAAGCCGATCAGCCCGAGAAACCCCAGAAGGGTGGCCGCGCCGATGGCAAGGTAGTTGGCCTTCGTCTCCATTCCGGCGGTCAGTCTCCGATTCCGGCCGGGCTGATGCCTGCAGCACGGGCGCGTGGGCCGCGAAAGTAGTCGATCATCCAGGGATGATCCACCCGGACCATCCTTGCCATTGTGCCTTCTGCCAGAACGCGTTTTTCCGCAAGCACGGCGATCCGGTCGCAGATTGCATGCAGGCTGTCGAGGTCGTGCGTCACCATGAACACGGTCAGGCCCATCGCCGCCTGCAACTCGCGGATCAGGTCGTCGAAGGCCGCGGCGCCGATCGGGTCGAGGCCCGCGGTGGGTTCGTCGAGAAACACGATCTCGGGGTCGAGTGACAGCGCGCGCGCAAGGCCCGCGCGCTTGCGCATCCCACCCGACAGTTCGGAGGGATACTTGTCGCAGGCCGACCGCGGCAGACCGGACAGCGCGACCTTCAGTTCCGCCAGTTCGCGCCGCACCCTGGGCGCAAGGTCGGTATGCACCCGCATCGGCGCCTCGACGTTCTCGGCCACGGTGAGGGCGGAAAACAGCGCGCCATCCTGGAACATGACGCCCCAACGCCGTTCCACCGCCCGGCGTTCCGCATCGGTCGCCTCCCCCATGTCGGTGCCGAAGGCGCGGATGGTGCCTGCCGCGGGGGTCAGAAGCCCGGTGATCTGTCGCAGAAGGACCGACTTGCCGGTACCGGACCCGCCGACGATGCCCAGCACCTCGCCCCGGAACACGTCGAGGTCGAGACCGTCGTGGATGACGGCGGTGCCGAACCGGGTGACAAGGCCGCGTACCTCGATCAGCGTCTCGCGCGCGGGGTCGGCGGGAGGGCGCGTCATAGACCGACCACCGAGAAGAAGATGGAGAACAGCGCGTCCGCCAGGATGACCAGGAAAATCGCGGTCACGACCGAAACGGATGTGCGTTGGCCCAGGCTTTCGGCGTTG
This sequence comes from uncultured Rhodobacterales bacterium, assembly GCA_964473055.1. Lineage (GTDB taxonomy): Bacteria > Pseudomonadota > Alphaproteobacteria > Rhodobacterales > Rhodobacteraceae > UBA996. The sequence continues at coordinate 4,938 of CAYYOE010000061.1, forward strand.
CCGCCCACGCGCATCCCCTCGAAACAGCCCACGACGCCGATGATCAGGGCAAAGACCGGCGCCTTGACGAAGCCCACGGTGACATTGGAGATCGCCACGCCTTCCAGCAGGCGCGCACGGAACAGGCCCGGCGAGACGCCCAGTTCCACCCAGGCCATCACCGCTCCGCCCACAAGCCCCATGACATTCGCCACCAGCCCCAGCAGGGGCAGGGCGATCAGCAGCGCCAGCACCCGCGGCAGCACCAGCACCTCCACCGGATCGAGGCCCAGGGTGCGCATGGCGTCGATCTCCTCGCGCATCTTCATCGACCCGATGGCCGCGGTGAAGGCCGCCCCGGTGCGGCCCGCCACGATGATCGCGGTCAGAAGGATGCCAAGCTCGCGCAGCACGGAGATGGCGATCAGGTCCACCACGAACACTTCGGCCCCGAATTGGCGCAGCTGCGTGGCACCCTGGTAGGCCAGCACCACGCCGATCAGGAAAGCCATCAGCGCCACGATGGGCACCGCGCCCAGACCTACCTCGCCCAGGTGAAAGACCAGCGGCGTCGGGCGAAGCCGCCAGGGACGGGCCAGCGTGGCCACAAGCGTGGCGACGGTCTGGCCGAGGAAGGAGATCAGGGCCAGCGCGGTGCGCAGGCCCTCGTGCGTCGCGACGCCCAGCCGTTCCAGGGCGGCGCGGATCGAGGGCGGGCGGGCGGCGGACGGTTCGGGCGCAAAGCGGCGCGCCTCGACCAGATCGATCATCCGCCGGTGCGCGGGGCTGTCGCCGGTGATCGTCAGCGCCCCGCCCGAGGCCTGCAGCCGATCGCGCAGGGACAGGATTGCCGCGGCGCCCGCAGTATCCAGGCGGGTGACGGCAGACAGATCCAGCGTGACCCTGCCCGACAACCCCGCTGCATCCAGCGCACCCGGCGTCGTGGCCACCGTCAGCGCGCCTTCGGGGCGGAGGCTGGCGGCATCCGGGGCAGGGGTGGCATCGGTCATCGGCTGTGCGATCTCTTGGGGGCGGGGTGGCAGGTTGTCCGGTTCTACCAGCCCGACAGCCGGGGACCAGCCCCGCCGTGTCCGCGCAAGACCGGCGGACCCTTGCCTGCGACAGCCTGTCTGCCACTTTGCAGTCGCGCGGCCGGGAGGCATCGGGTAAGGAATTTCCGAAACTCGAATTTCGGAAAGATGAAACTGATGCTCGACCGCGTCGCAGTCCCGCCAGATGCCACTCCGTTGCCCGATACACATGCCGCCGAGCCGATCCCCGAGGCCGCGCGCGCCGAGATCGAGCGCCTGCTGACCTCGGGCGACCTGTTTCGCTACACCGCGCCGGGCGACGCGCCGGTGGCCCGGCTGGAAGCCGAATTCGCGGCGATGCTGGGGGCACGGCATGCGCTGGCGGTGGCGTCGTGTTCGGCGGCGCTGTTCCTGTCGCTTCGGGCGCTTGACCTTCGCGCCGGCGCGCGGGTGCTGATCCCGGCTTTCACCTTTGCGGCGGTGCCGTCGTCGGTCGTGCATGCGGGCTGCGTGCCGGTGCTGGTCGAGGTGGGCGAGGACTACCGGATCGACTTGGACGACTTCGCCGCCAAGCTGCCCGGCGCGGATGCGGTGATGATCAGCCATATGCGCGGGCACACGTCGGACATGGATGCCATCCTGGCGCTGGCCGAGGCCGCCGATGTGCCCGTGGTCGAGGATGCGGCGCATTCGCTGGGCACAACCTGGCACGGGCGGCAGATCGGCACGCTGGGCCGGGTGGGATGCTTCAGCTTCCAGTCCTACAAGCTGGTGAACGGCGGCGAGGGCGGGATCCTGATCACCGACGACGACGACCTGATTGCGCGGGCGGTCATCATGTCGGGCGCATATGAGCACAACTGGAAGAAGCACCCGGTGCTGACCAACCGCTTCGCCGAGTGGCAGAACCGCCTGCCGCTGTACAATTGCCGGATGTCGAACCTGTCGGCGGCGGTGGTCCGCCCGCAACTGGCCGAAGTGCCGCGCCGGGTGGACGACGGGCGGCGCAATCACGACCGGGTGGCGGCGGCCTTGCGGACAAGCCCCTGGTTCCGGGTGCCTGCCCCCCTTCCGCCCGAGCTTCGTGCGCCCGATTCGATCCAGTTCTCGCTGGTGGGCGTCACGGATGCGCAGGCACTGTCCTTCGCGGCCGAGGCGAATCGGCGCGGCGTCGGCGTGCAGGTCTTCGGCCTGTCCGAGGACAATGCGCGGGCCTTCTGGAACTGGCAGTTCCTGGGCGAGACGCCCGACCTGCCAAAGACCCGCGCGATGCTGATGCGCGCCTGCGACACGCGCCTTCCTGCCCGGCTGACCGAGGCCGAATGCGATGCGATCGCGGCCGTGCTGCTGGCGGCCATCACCGATGCCCGCGCCACCGCCCGCGCCGCCTGATCCCTGGCGCCGTCGATCGGACCCGCCCGGGCCTCGCGGCCCGCGCGGGACACCTCTTGCCTCGCCGCCGGGCTGGCGCCCGGTCGGCTCGGGTCGCCTCCGGCGGGAGGAATTTGGGCAAGGGTGAAGGGGCGGGGTCCTTGCCTGGGCCTGGTATCCCGGGGCGCGCGCGCCCCTTGCGCGACATGGGTTATCCCCCGTCGGAATCATCCGTGAACAGCGACTTGTCGATGCCGAGCTTCTGCATCTTTTCGTACAGCGTCTTGCGACTGAGCCCGAGCGATTCATAGACCGGGCGCAACCGGCCGCCGTGCGCGGCCAGCGCGGCCTCGATCTCGCGCCGTTCGAAGGCGGCAACGCGGTCGGACAGCCGGTCCGGCGTGACACCGCCGCTGTCCGCGCCGTCCAGTCCCAGGCCCAGGGCGAGGCGGTCGGCGGCATTCCTGAGTTCCCGCACGTTCCCCGGCCAGTCGCGCGCGCCGAGTTGCGCGAGCAGTGCAGGCGGCGCACCCGGGGCGGTATCCAGCCGGTGCCGCGCGCCCGCCTCGGCAAGAAGCCGCAGGAACAGAAGCGCCACATCCTCGCGTCGGTCGGCAAGCGGCGGCACGGTCAGGGTCACGACGTTCAGTCGATACAGCAGGTCGGTCCGGAACCTGCCGGCCGCGGCCTCGTCCGCGAGGGACACGCGCGAGGTCGCCATGATCCGCACGTCGAGCGGGTGCACCTCGTTCGATCCCAGGGGCGAGACCGCGCGGCTTTCGATGACCCGGGTCAGCTTGCCCTGCAACTCCAGCGGCAGGGATGCGATGTCGTCCAGCAGGACGGTGCCGCCACGCGCGTGTTCGAACTTGCCGGTGCGGGCGCGGAGCGCGCCAGGGAAGGCGCCCTGTTCGTGGCCGAACAGCTCGCTCTCCATCAGCTGCGCAGGAATCGCGGCGCAGTCGATCACCACGAAGGGGCGGCGCGCCCGGGGCGACAGGTCGTGCAACGCCCGTGCGACCACCTCCTTGCCGGCCCCGGTCTGGCCCACGATCAGCACGTCGGTGTCGGCGGGTCCCAGCGTGCGGATGCGGCGGCGCAGGTCGACCATCGCGTTCGACCGGCCGATCAGCCGTTGTTCCAGATCGTCGGCCTGGCCTGCCGCCGCGCGCAGCACGCGGTTTTCAAGGACCAGCCTCCGGTAATCCGCCGCGCGCGCGACGATCTCGGTCAGCTGGCTGGCCGAGAAGGGCTTTTCGATGAAGTCATGCGCGCCTTCGCGCATCGCCCGCACCGCCAGCTGCACGTCGCCGTGGCCGGTCATCAGGATCACCGGGATCTCGCGGTCGATCTCGTGGACGCGGCCCATCAGCGTCAGCCCGTCCGCCCCCGGCATCCGGATGTCGGTCAGGACCACGCCGGGGAAGCCGAAGCTGATGTAATCGGTGACACGGTCGGCGCCCGGAAACTCCTGCACCGCGATTCCGGCCAGATCGAGCGCCTGCGCCGTGGAGGCGCGCAGGTCGGCATCGTCGTCGACCAGAAGGACGCGGACCGGCTGGGTCATCGGACGGATCCGGGTGCCGTCACCGGGGCGGTCATTCGGCGGCCAGGTCCTGCGCGGGTTCCGCCGCGCGCAGGATCAGGCGGAAGGCCGCCCCGCCCAGCTGCCCGGGTTCGAGAAGAAGATCGCCGCCGAAATCCTTGAGGATGTTGTAGGAAATCGACAGGCCCAGACCCAGGCCGTTGCCCACACCCTTGGTCGAGAAGAACGGATCGAAGATCCGCGCCGCGATCTCGGGTGGCACGCCGGGGCCGCTGTCCTCGACCGTCAGGATGATTTCGGGGCCCGTCGACCGGGCCGACAACCGGATGCGGCGGTCGTCCTGGCCCGCCACGGCATCGGCTGCATTGGTCAGGAGGTTCACCAGCACCTGCTGCATCCGCACCGGCCCCGCCGTCACCCGCGGCAGCGTGTCGGGCAGGTCGATGTCCAGCACGGCGCCCGCCTGGCGCAGGCGCGGGCCCGCGATCTCGCGCGCGGCCTCGACAGCCTCGGCCAGGTCCACGGGGTGCAGGCGCTGGCCGGGACGGCGCCCGAAGGTGTGCAGGCGGCGCGCGATCGCGCCCATCCGGTCGGCCATGGACAGGATGCGGTCGATCGCGCCCCGCGCCTCGGCCGTGCGACCCCGGTCAATCAGGGTGGCGGCGTTTTCTGCATAGTTCCGCAAGGCCCCCAGCGGCTGGTTCACCTCGTGCCCCAGCGCCGCCGACATCTGGCCGAGCGCCGCCAGCTTCGCGGCCTGCACCAGATCGTCCTGGGCGCGGCGCAGGTTTTCTTCGGCCTGACGTCGTTCGGCCACCTCGGCGCCGAGCGCCCGGTTGACCGCGGCCAGTTCGCGCGTGCGTTCCTCGACGCGTGCTTCCAGATGCGCGCGGGCGGCAGCCTGCAGTTCAAGCCGGTCGCGCAGGCGGGCCCGGCGCTGCAACACCACCGCGACCCCCATGCCCAGAAGCGCCAGCGCGAGGATGGCCCCGACGGTCACGGTCAGCGCCTGGGCCCGCGCGGGGGCCGTGTCCTGCAGGACAGCCAGCGTCCAGTCGGCGGCGGGCATCGGTTGTTGCACCAGCAGGTATTCGCCCGCGCCCGCGCCCGGACCCACCCGCCAGACCGGATGGCCGGCTTCGGTCGTGGCTGCCGCCAGGGGGAAGGTGCCCGGCACCTCGTCGGCGTATCGGCGGGTCGCGGCCAGCACGGCCTCGCCCTCGGGCGTGGGCGGGCGGGTGCGGGCAAAGCGCCAGCCGGGTTCGCTGGACAGGAACACCAGACCTTCGGGGTCCAGCGTCAGGACCCGGTAATCGCGGCTGCCCCAGGTGGCCTCGATGCTGTCCACGTCCACCTTCACGACCAGCACCCCTGCGGTGCGCCCTTGCAGGGCGACCGGCGCGCCGAAGTAGTAGCCGCGCTTCAGCGACGTGGTGCCGAGCGCGTAGAACCGCCCCGCCCCATGGGCGAGGGCATCGGTGAAATAGGGCCGGAAGGCGAAGTTGCCGCCGATAAAGCTGGTGTCGGTGTCGAAGTTCGAGGCGGCGCGCGTCAGCCCGCCCATGTCCATGAAATAGACGTCCGATGCCCCCAGCAGCGCCGCCACATCGCGCAGGAACAGGTTTGCGGCCGCCACGCGCACCGGGTCGTCCGGGGCCTCGGCCAGCGCGCGCACCTGCGGCTGCACGGCCAGAAGCGGCGGCAGCCGTTCGAAGCGCTCGAGGTAGCCGGTCAGCGCAGTCGCGGCCAGTTGCAGCGTGCCCTGCGCGCGCCGCGCCGTGTCGTCGAGGAAGATGCGGGTTGCCTGCAGGTGCACGGCCCAGCCCACGGCGCACAGCAGAACGATCGCCGCTGCGCCCAGGACAAGGCCACGGGCGCGCCCGTCGCGAGGCCGAATGCTGGAGGGCGGCACGGCGTGGGTCATCGGGGGAACCCTATCACCTGCGACCGAGTATGCTCAATCGCGCGCACCGAGGCCCGTGGGCGCGATCTCAGCGGTCGGAATCGGCTGCCGGACCCGATGGCGGACCCCGCGCCAGGTCAAGAACCTCATCCGCCGTCATGTCGGGACGCGCGGCGTAGGTGGCCAGCGCCGCCCGGAACCGGGCGACCAGGCCTGCCGCCGCGTCCTGGCCCGATGCGGCGAGTTCCGAGGCCAGCAGCGTCTGTGCGGCATCGCGTTCCGTGGGCGTGAAGTCGTCGGTCAGCGTGTCGAGCGCGCTGCGATAGGTCTGCAGGAGGTTTGCCTGCCCGGTGCGCAGGTCGCCCAGTTGCAGCACGAAGGGATCGAGCGCGCGCACGATCTCGCCGCTGCGTTCCCGGCTGGCGATGCGGGCGATTTCCGTCTGCGTGCGGACATAGGTTTCCACCTGGGCGATCCGGGCTGCATCCCGCGCCAGCGCACCCCCGGCCAGCGCCCCGTTCAGCAGCGTGGCGCGGGCGGCGCGGCCCCGGGCGGTCTGGGTGGCTTCGGTGGCGCGGCGCAGGTCGAGTTGCAGCGATTCGAGGGCTGCGCGACGCGCCGGGTCGTCCTCGCCCGCAATCAGGGCGGTCAGGCGGCTGCCCGGGTCGGCCTGGGCGTTCGGGGCGCCGCCGGGGTCGGCGGCGGCGGCCAGGTCGGCCCAGGCGCGGGCGGCCTCGGCCAGGAAGGCGTCGGT
>CAYYOE010000061.1:11621-14203 GCA_964473055.1 uncultured Rhodobacterales bacterium
TCGCGCATGTCCCCGTCGTCGAAGTAGCGCCGTGCCGGGAAGGCGGCCGCATCCACCGCGACGCCGCCGCGCGCGGCATATTCCCATTCGGCCTCGGTTGGCAAACGGACGAAGCCGGGGGTGCCGTCGCGGTCAGGCAGGGTTTCCGGCGCCTCGGCCCGCAGCCATTCGGAATGGCGCCGGGTCAGGTCTACCGCGTCGAACCACGACAGCCCCCCCGCCGCGATCCGGTCGGCGGGGGTGGGTGCAGCGCAGTCGCCCCGAAGCGCGCGGACCTGCCCGACCGTCAGCTCGTAGCGGGCGATGTAGTAGTGCGATGCGCCGGTGGCGGGGTCGCCGAACGGGCCGCGCAGGCCTTCGGTGCGCAGGGAATCGGAATAGCCGGTGGCCTGGTCAGACTGACCGAGGCGCACCGGCCGGTCGGCCAACGGGCTGTCCGGGGCCACCGGCACCTCGACCCGCTGGAAGGCCATGGCGGCGCCGCAGGGCAGGGGCAGGACCAGGTCGGCGGGCGCGGGCGGGCCTGCCTCGGCCGCCGGGTCATAGAGCGCGACGGGCCAGTCCGAGGCGCTCGCCGGGGTGACGAAAAGCAGCGTGATCAGGGCAGTTGCGCGCATCATGTCGCGTCCCGCAACACGATTGCCGGGTCGGCGCGACCAGCTGCGCGGGCGGCGACCAGCGCGCTGGCCAGGACGAACAGCGTGACCGCGCCGGCAATGGCCAGGGACTGCGTCGGGCTGACGGCCACGATGGCGGCGCCGTCGATCCCGATGTCGAACATGCGCCGCGCCACCCGCGCCGCAACCCCCAGCGCCACGAAGGATACCACCAGCCCCAGCGCGGCCGTCACCAGCGCCTGCACCATCGGGATTGCCGCGATCTGGCCGGGCGGCAGGCCGATCAGCGCCAGTTGCGCCAGCATCCGCCGCTTGCGCGTCACCTCACCCCAGAAGGAAAACCCAAGCGTCGCCGCCAGCCCGACCGCGGCCACCGCGGCCGTCAGTGCCAGCGCCAGCGTCAGGTTCCGCGTCAGCGACAGGACGGCGGCAACCGCGCGCGTGTCGGATTGGGTGGCGGTGCCGAAGGCGGCCTCGATCCGCGCCTGCAGGGGGGCGAGTGCGGCGAGGTCGCGGGCATAGGCGCGCAGGCCCGCGTAGGACGGCGTGCGGTCGGCCAGGGGTCGGCCGGCGGTGATGCCGTGGTCGGGCAGGGCGAAGCCGTCATAGAAGGCTTCGAACGCTTCCAGTGTCGCCAGATCGGCCAGCACGCCGCGCCCGGTCAGCCGGTCGGCGGGCACCACGGCGGCCACGGTGCGGGGCAGGGCCAGTTGCCGGGGCCGGTCGGGCGCCTGCGACACCAGCAGAACCCCGTCGCCCGGGACGATGCCCAGCGCCACGGCCAGCGTGGCGCTGAGGGCAACCTCGCCCGCCGCGAGGCCTGCACCGGGCGGCAACGTCGGGTCGCCGGGGCCCGAGGGCGACAGCACCGCCTCGCGCACCGGGCCACCTGCCGCGGCGCGCAGGTTCACCAGGTCGAACAGGCTGCGCGTCTTGAGGGTGGCAAAGGCGGTCTCGGACCATCCCTGCACCTGCGCCAGATCCTGCGGCGTAAAGGCCGCGTTGCCCATCGTGTCGATCTGCAGGGTCGCCGGGTTGGCCAGAAGGCGCCCGACCAGTGTGTCGCTGACCCCGTTGCGGATGCCGAACAGCACCAGGAGCGGCACCAGCACCCCCGCGATCACCGCCACGTTGCAGATCAGGTGCACCCGGTCGCGGGCCAGGTCGCGCAGCGCCAGATGCAGGACAAGGGCGGGGCCGCGCGTCATGCTGGAACGCCTTCGCCCACGGGTTCCAGCGTCGAGATCACGCCGCCCGCGTCGGTCCGGGCCACCAGTCGGATACGGACCAGATCCAGCCGCGCCACCAGTCCCGTATCGTGCGACGACAGGATCACCGCCGCGCCGCTGTCTGCGGCCGCCGACAGGATCAGGCGCAGCGCGTCCTCGGCGGCCGCGGGGTCGAGCGCGGCGGTGGGTTCGTCCGCGATCACCAGGGCCGGGCGATGGGCGAGCGCCGCGGCGATGGCGCCGCGCTGGCGCTGGCCGATGGACAGCCGGTCGGGGCGCAGCGCCACAAGGTCCGTGATCCCCAGCCGGTCGGCCAGTGCGCTTGCATGTGCGGGGTCGGGGCGGCCTGCGATGGCTTGCGTCAGCGCGATGTTCTCGGCCAGCGTCAGGAACGGCAGCAGCCCGCCCGTCTGCGGCACGAAGCCCATGGTGGACCCGCGCCAGTCGGCCAGCGCGCCCGCGCCCCGGCGCCACAACTCTGCCGCCTCGGCCTGCCGCCCGCCCGCACGAAGGGTCAGGTGGCCGCCCGCGTCGGGGCAGCGCAAGAGGCCGAGCAGTTCCAGAAGCAGGGTCTTGCCGGTACCGCTGGGCCCGGTCAGAGCCAGCGCGGCGCCGGGCGCGACTTCCAGCGCGGGCACCTCCAGGCGGAACCGTCGCGCGCCGTCCTTCAGGGTGACCGCCAGCGCCTCGGCCCGTATTGCCGGGGGGGCTGCCATCGTCAGGGCAGGATGTCGAA
>CAYYOE010000062.1:0-14105 GCA_964473055.1 uncultured Rhodobacterales bacterium
CGCGGATGGCCGGTGGCGCGAAACCTGTCGCCGAGCGCCTTCAGCACCAGATCGGGACAGCCAAGCGCGGAAGAGGACGACACCGTCACCACCGCGCCATCTGCGATGCGGGCGACTGCGTCGGCTGCGGCGACAATCTTGCTCATGCCACGCCCCCATAGTTGACGGCCTGGCGCTGGCCCGTCCGCGCCGCCTCGCGCACCGCCAGCGCCACGGCCAGCGACGCCACCCCGTCCAACCCGGTCGCCGCCGGTCGACCCTGGCCCGAGGCGGCGGCGACGAAGGCGCGCAGGCCGGTGTCATAAAGGTCGTCGGTCGTGAACGGCACCGCTTCGCGGCCCGAGGCCGTCACCAGTTCGATCTCGCCCGCCGGGCGCTGCGTCATCACCCCCCGCGCAAGGATCGACCCCTCGGTGCCATGCACCTCCAGCCCGGACCCGGCGAAGGGATGGGTAAAGCTCTCGTGGCTCATCACCATCGCACCCGACGGCATCGTCCAGACCGACATCGCGCTGTCCTCGACACCGGCGCCCAGGCCAGAGGCGCACATCTGTGCCACCACTGTCTGCGGGTCCTCGCCCAGGATGAAACGCGCCACATCGGCGTCATGCACGGTGATGTCGGGGATCACCCCGCCCCCGGCCGCTGCATCGGTGATCCGCCAGCCGCGCAACGCCTCGGGCAGATTTACCGCATGGAACAGACGCAGCGACAGCACGCGCCCGATGCGTCCCTGCGCGACCAGCGCACGCACCGCGCGGTGGCTGCCCGCACAGCGCAGATGGTGGTTGGTTGCAAGGACGCGACCTGCAGCCTCGGCCGCGCGCACCATCGAAACCGCCTCGGCCACCGACATCGCCAGCGGTTTTTCGCACAGCACATGCTTGCCGGATGCAATGGCCTGCATGGCCTGGTCGAAGTGCTTTTCGTTGGTCGACGAGATGTAGACGGCCTCGATGCCCGGGTCGGCCAGCACCGCGGCAAGATCAGTGGTCGCATGGGGAACCTGGTTTCGCGCCGCGAACTCATCGGCGCGCGCCTGTCCCGTGCTCTGAACCGCGCGCACGATCTGGCCAACACGGCGCAAGGCGGCGACCATGTGGGTCTCAGCAATCGAGCTTGCGCCGACAAGTGCCCAGTACATCATCATCCCCATAATGGAACGTTCCTATTAATATTGGAACGTTCCATTATATGTCAAGAGCCTTGGATTGCGGTAAAGCTTGGGCGTGGGCTTTGTTCAGCCCTTCCGCAACTGCGGCAGTGCGATTAATCCAAGATGCGTCGTGCAGATTCGGGTGGCGACAACCAGTTCGACCACCCGCATCACCCTGGCCAAGCGAAACCCGTCGCAAACGGAGCTCCATCGCAACCCTGCGCGCGTGTGCGGGCCCCGGTCTGGAAGAAGCACAGGTTGCCGGCCTTTCCGTGCCTGTCTTTCCCGCGTCAGCGGGGAACTGCAGGGATCGCGCCATCCGGGCTGACCGACGGCCCCTCAGTCGCCGGGATGACAGGCAGTTCCGGAAGGACAAGCCGAGCGACCCCCGACGCACGGCGGGGGCAAACCCGCCCCCATGCCGGGCTGGTCCCGCCCCTCACCCCCTACCCTCGCCCGCGGCACACCCCCAAGAACCTTGACTCGCTCCGCGCAAGTGTTTCACTTTGTTGATCCGGTGGTTGGCGCCTTGAAGCTGTCGGCAAGCCGGTACTGCGGGTCAGGCGTCCGATTGCGACTGCCATAACGCGAACATTTCAACAGGAGACACCCATGACAAAGTTCTGGATGGCCACCGCCGCAACTGCGGCACTGATCGTCGGCTCTGCCGCACAGGCACAGCAGACTTTCATTTCCATCGGCACCGGTGGCGTGACGGGCGTCTACTATCCTGCTGGTGGCGCGATCTGCCGGCTGGTCAACCGCGACCGCGCCGAGCACGGCATCCGCTGCGGCGTGGAATCGACCGGTGGGTCGGTGTTCAACGTCAACGCCATCCGATCAGGCGAACTGGAATTCGGCGTCGCCCAGTCCGACATCCAGTACCATTCCTTCAACGGGTCCAGCCAGTTCGCCGAAGCCGGCGCCTTCGAGGGATTGCGCGCGATGTTCTCGCTGCATCCCGAGCCCTTCACCGTCGTCGCCCGGGCCGATGCCGGGATCTCCAGCTTCCAGGACCTGCGCGGCAAGCGGGTGAACATCGGAAACCCCGGCTCGGGTCAGCGGGCAACCATGGACGTGGTGCTCGATGCAATGGGATGGAGCGTGTCCGACTTCTCGGTCGCCAGCGAGCTTCCCCCGGCCGAACAGGCGCAGGCCCTGTGCGACAACAACGTCGATGCGATGGTCTACACCGTCGGCCACCCGTCCGGCGCCATCCAGGAGGCTACGACGGCCTGCGACACGGTCCTGGTCAACGTGACCGGCCCCGAGATCGAGGCCCTGATCGCCGAAAACCCCTACTACCGTGTCGCCGTCATCCCCGGCGGGATGTATCGCGGCTCGGCTGACGACGTCACCACCTTCGGCGTCGGCGCGACCTTCGTCACCTCGACCGACGTGTCCGAGGAAGTGGCCTACCAGGTCACGCGCGCGATCTTCGAGAATCTTGACCAGTTCAAGGCCCTGCATCCGGCGCTGGAGATCCTGGTGCCCGAAGAGATGGTCGCCGACGGCAACTCGGCGCCGCTGCATGACGGTGCGGTGCGCTACTACCGCGAAGCCGGGTTGATGGAATGATCTGACGTCCCGGGGGCCCGCCGGCAACGATCGGCGGGCCCTTTTTCGACAGCAAGGTGCGGATAGAAAATCCGGCAGGACAGGGACGGGGGACGCATGACCGAGACCGGACAATCCAGCAAGGACCGTGCGTTTACCGACGATCAGCTGCAGGATCTGGTCGCCCAGGCCGACAGCGGCGCACGCGCCCCGCGAAACCGCGCCGTTGCGCTGCTGATTGCCGGACTGGCCCTGTTCTGGTCGCTGTTCCAGGTCTGGATCGCCGAGCCGCAATTCTGGTTCGGACAGCTTCCCTTCGTGAAGATCCTGGGGTCCGACCAGACGCGGCCGATGCACCTGGCACTGGCGCTGGCGCTGGCCTTCCTGGCCTATCCGGCAGCCAAGACCTCGCCGCGCGATCGCATCCCGCTCTACGACTGGGTGCTGGCAGTCCTTGGCGCGGGCGTCGCGCTCTATGTCTTCTGGTTCTCGCGCGATCTGGCCGCGACCGCACGCTCGGGCCTGCCCACCCAGACCCAGATCTGGGTCGGCGCGGCGGGCGTCCTGATCCTGCTGGAAGCCAGCCGCCGGTCGCTCGGCCCGGCCCTGACCGTGGTCGCGGGTCTGTTCCTGGCCTACAGCTACTTCGGACAGGGCTGGCTGATCCCCGACCTGATCGCCCACCAGGGCCGCACCTTCACCTCGATCGTCAACACCCAATGGCTGTCGACCGAAGGCGTCTTCGGCATTCCGCTGGGCGTCTCGACGGCCTTCGTGTTCCTGTTCGTGCTTTTCGGGTCGCTTCTGGATAAGGCAGGCGCGGGCAACTACTTCATCAAGATGGCGTTCGCGGGCCTCGGCCACCTGCGCGGCGGCCCGGCCAAGGCGGCGGTAGTCGGATCTGCCGCCACAGGGCTGATTTCGGGGTCCAGCATCGCCAATGTGGTGACGACCGGCACCTTCACCATACCGTTGATGAAGCGCGTGGGTTTTTCCAGCGAGAAGGCCGGCGCGGTCGAGGTGTCCAGTTCGGTCAACGGGCAGATCATGCCGCCTGTGATGGGCGCCGCCGCCTTCCTGATGGTGGAATTCATCGGGATCTCGTATCTCGAGGTCATCAAGCACGCCTTCATCCCTGCCGTGATCTCCTACATCGCGCTGATCTACATCGTGCACCTGGAGGCGCTGAAAAAGGACATGCCCGCCCTGGGCGAGTCGAAAAGCCTGCTGGGGATGCTGCTGAAGGTCTTCGTGGGCTTCGCGATTGCCGGGGTGATCTTCTATGGCGTGATCTGGGGTGTCGGGGTCCTGCGGGCCGTCGCGCCGGGCATCGCGCCGTGGGTGATGATCGTTGCGATCGTCGCGCTGTATATCGGCGCGCTGTCGATCGCATCCCGCCGCCCCGACCTCGAGATGGACGACCCCAATGCCAGGCAGATCAAGCTGCCGGTCATGGCCGAGGTCGTGCCGACCGGGCTGCACTTCCTGCTGCCGATCCTGGTACTGGTCTGGTACCTGATGGTTGAACGCCAGTCGCCAGCCAAGTCCGCCTTCTTTGCCGTGGTCGTGCTGATGGCGATCCTGCTGACGCAGAAGCCCATCAAGGCGCTGCTGCGGGGTCAGTCCGACATCGGCGGCGCGCTGAAATCGGGCTTCGACGACCTGATCGAAGGCATGATCGCGGGCGCGCGCAACATGATCGGCATTGCCGTGGCCACGGGGGCGGCCGGGATCATCGTCGCCACCGTCACGCGCACACCCATCGGCACCGAACTGGCCGGCCTGGTCGAGCTTCTGTCCATGGGCAACCTGTTCCTGATGCTGCTTCTGGTCGGGGTGTTCTCGCTGATCCTGGGGCTGGGTCTGCCGACGACCGCCAACTACATCGTGGTATCCTCGCTGATGGCCTCAGTCGTCGTCAGCCTGGGCGCGCAGGAAGGGCTGATCGTGCCGCTGATCGCGGCGCACCTGTTCGTGTTCTACTTCGGCATCATGGCCGACGTGACCCCGCCCGTGGGCCTGGCCAGTTTCGCCGCCGCCGCCGTGTCGGGGGGCGATCCGATCAAGACCGGCTTCACCGCCTTCTTCTACAGCCTGCGCACCGTCGCCCTGCCGTTCCTGTTCATCTACAACCCTGCCCTCATCCTTTACGGGATCGACCTCGGGACAACCGAGGGGCTGCTTGTGGCGGGCCAGGTGTTCGTCGTGGCAACCTTCGCCATGCTGCTGTTCGCAGCCGCCACGCAGGGCTATTTCCTGGCGCGATCCAGGCTGTGGGAATCGGCGGCGCTGCTGCTGGTCGCCTTCACGCTGTTCGTGCCGAACTTCTGGCTGGACCGCGTGCAGCCGGTCTATGAAGTCCTGCCCGGCACGGAAATGGAACGGGTGCTGGTCGAGGCCGAAACGGGCAGCTACCTGCGCCTTCTGGTCAGCGGCCCGGATTTCGCCAGCGGCACGATCCGGCGCACCACGCTGGTCCTGCCGGTGGACGACACGCCGCCTGCGCAGCGGCTGGCGGCGACGGGGCTGTTCCTGATGCCCGAACCCGATCGGATGGCGATGGACGAACCCATGCCGGCCACGCCCTTTGCCGAGGCCCTGAACACCTTCGACTTCTACAGCGACCCCCCGGTTGTCATCACCGAGGTGCAGCGCCCGGCCGACCGCATCGCGCAGGAGATCTTCTACCTGCCCGCGCTTCTTCTTCTTGGTGTGGTCGTGCTGTTCCAGCGCCGCCGCCAGACGACACCGGCCTTCTAGGAAAAGCCCATGTCCAGAACCATCCTTCTGCCCATTGATATCGGCACCCCCGCAAGCTGGGAAAGGCCCCTGGGTGAAGCCCTCTCGCTACTCGGGCCCGAGGGTGTGCTGCATGTCGTCAGCGTCCTGCCCGACTTCGGCATGGCGACGGTGGGAACATACTTCGGCAAGGACTATGAGCGGGACGCGCTCAAGGCGTTCGGCAAGGCGCTGGCCGAATGGGTCGACGCGCATGTCCCTGACGGCATAACGGTCCATCCCCATGTGCTGCACGGATCGATCTACGACGAGATCCTGCGCGCGGCAGACAAGCTGAAGGCGGATGTGATCGTGATGGGTGCGCATCGCCCGGCGCTCAAGGACTACCTCCTTGGCCCCAACGCCGCGCGGGTGGTCCGCCATGCCCGCTGTTCGGTCTATGTGGTGCGGGACTGACGGTGCCGGGCCACGTCTTCGGACGGACAAGCCGTGGCGTTCTGCCCGTCGCCGTGGCAGGCGATGGCTGCTATCTGATTGATGCCGAGGGCAAGCGGTATCTGGACGGATCGGGTGGCGCGGCGGTGTCCTGCCTGGGCCATTCCGACCCTGACGTCCGGGCAGCACTCCATGCGCAACTGGACAGCCTCGCCTTCGCCCATACCGGCTTTTTCACGTCCGAACCCGCCGAGGACCTCGCCGACCTGCTGATCGCGGACGCGCCGCCCGGGATCGAACGCGTCTACCTTGTCTCGGGCGGGTCCGAGGCGGTCGAGGCCGCGCTGAAACTGGCCAGGCAGTACGCCGTCGAGATCGGCCAGCCCCTGCGCCACCGGATCATCGCCCGCCGCCAAAGCTACCACGGCAACACGCTGGGTGCATTGGCCGCGGGCGGCAACGCCTGGCGCCGCGCCCAGTTCGCGCCGCTGCTGATCGAGGCCAGCCACATCGCGCCCTGCTACGCCTACCGCGGGCAGGAACCGGGCGAGGACCTGCACGCCTACGGCCAGCGTGTCGCCGATGAACTGGAAACCGAGATCCTGCGGCTCGGCCCGGAAACCGTCCTGGCCTTCGTCGCGGAACCGGTGGTGGGCGCGACCATGGGCGCGGTGCCTGCCGTGCCGGGCTATCTGGCCCGGATCCGCGACATCTGCGACCGGCATGGTGTACTTCTGATCCTCGACGAGGTGATGTGCGGCATGGGGCGCACCGGGCACCTGTTCGCCTGCGCCGAGGACGGGGTCGTGCCGGACATGATCACCATCGCAAAGGGGCTGGGCGCGGGATACCAACCGATAGGGGCCCTGCTGACATCGGGTCGGATCTATGACGCGGTGGCGCAGGGCAGCGGATTCTTCCAGCATGGCCACACCTACATGGGCCACGCGATGGCTGCCGCCGGGGCGGGGGCCGTCCTGCGGGCGATCCTCGACCGGGGGCTTCTGGCCCGTGTGCGCCGGATGGGGGACGTTCTTGACACGTCCCTGCAAGCCCGGTTCGGCCAGCACTCGCACATCGGCGACATCAGGGGGCGCGGACTGTTCCGAAGCCTGGAACTGGTCGAAGACCGGGAAACCAAGGCCCCGTTCGACCCCACGCGCAAGCTGCACGCAAGGATCAAGGCCGAGGCAATGGCTGCGGGCCTGATCTGCTATCCGATGGGCGGTACGATCGACGGACACGCGGGCGACCACATCCTGCTGGCGCCGCCCTTCATCATCACCGACGACCAGATCGACGAGTTGACGGACAAGCTGGTCCTCGCGGTCGAGCGCGCGCTGGCGGCATGATCCGTCCGAAGTGCGTCGGGGGGGGGCGGTCACATCATCAGAGCCCCGCGGATCCTCACGCTGATGGCAATCGGGTTCGAACCGAACATCCGGGTTGGGCAGCCGCACCGACTGGATGATTCCTGGAGACGAACTTGGTTGGCTGGCTGTGCTGCGGTTTCAGGAGCGGGAATCGCGGGCCATGCAAGCGATGAGAGGTACGCAATATGTGCCCCCGTTGAACGCCCGCACGACAGATGCGCACTCAGCGCCCGCGCCGTCGTCGCAAATAAACCTGCAATTTCTTCATGTTACGTGGCGGACTGGGGAGGATTCGAACCCCCGACCCCTTGATTCGTAGTCAAGTACTCTATCCAACTGAGCTACCAGTCCGCGTGGTGGCCATCTATCCCCCGCTTTCGCTGATTGCAAGACCGGACATCGGTCGCACTGCGGGAAGTCGACGCCTATTCCGCCGCAGTCCCGGTAGTAACCTCCGAATGGATGGCGAGCGCGATGCTGCCCTTCGGCAGGCGAACAGCAAAGACCGTGCCTTCGGGCCCGGTCCGCAACAGATCGATGCGCCCGCCGTGTCCACGGACAAGGTCGGCTGCAATGGCCAGGCCCAGGCCGGACCCGCCTTTCCGTGTCCCGCCCTGAAAGGGCTGAAACAGGTGATCCCGCGCCTTTTGCGGAAGTCCGGGGCCCGTGTCCGCGACCTCGACAGTCCACTCGGTATCGTCTTCGGTTGCACGCACGACAATCTGGCCCTCGCCTCCCGAAGCCACGATGGCCTGCCGCGCATTCCGCACGAGGTTCGCAAGAACACGATAGAGCTGCTCTGGATCACCGCGCACCAGCATGCCTGCGGGCACGTCCTCGCCAAAGCTCACGGGCTCTTCGCCCGCCGCAAGCCGCTCACCGTCGATGACCTCGGCGACGACCTCGGCAAGGCGGAATCGGGACAGGGCGGGCGGGGGTTCTTCGGCCCGGCCAAAGGCCAGCGTCCCCTCGCACAGGTTCACCGCCCGGGTGATCGAGGCCACCAGCTTGGGTGCGGCGCGCTTCACCGCCGGGTCCTCGCTGGCCTCCATCCGGTCGGCGAACAGCTGCGCCGAGGTCAGGATGTTGCGCAGGTCGTGGCTGATCTTGGCCACCGCCTGCCCCAGTTGCGCCAGCCGGTCCTTCTGCCGCAGTGCGCCGGTCAGCTGGGTCTGCATCGACTGCAACGCGCGTTCGGCATCCCGCAGTTCGGTCACTCCGGCGGATGGCTCGATGATCCGCCGCGCGTCCTCTGGCGCCTCGGCATAACTGGTCATCGCACCGATCACGCCCCGGATCGGCGTGACCAGAAACCGTCGCACCGCCAGAAACAGAAGGAACGCCGTTGTGGCCGAAATCACCGCCGACAGGAACAGGATGCGCAGCCCGAAATCGACCATTGCGGCGCGCAGCGGTCCGGTTGGCATGGTGATCTCTATCAACAGGCCCGCTTCGCGCACCGGCGCACCGATCACCCTGATCACCCTGTCCTCGGTGTCCCAGAGTTGCGCCATGGCATCGCGAATCAGGACAATGGCGCCGGGGTCGCGCAGATCGTGGGTGGCCGAGATCGGCGCGGGGATCGGTGAGGACAGCACCAGCTGCCGCATCTCGTCGCGCCGCAGCACGACGTTGAAGACCTCGGCATTGGCCAGAAGCTCCGCTTCCAGTTCGGAATCTATCTTGTCGTCGGCGAGCAGCACGAGCGAGGCGATCTGCGCGCGTTCCAGCCGGGACAGAAGATAATCCTCACGGAACCGCGCAACCGAAGGCACGAAAATCAGCACCTCGGCGATCATCACGAAGATGACCGTGAGGATCAGGAAGCGGCCGGTCAGCGAGTTCAGGAACATGGCGCCTCGGCGTGGGGACGCGGATCAGGGCAGGAAACGCTGCACCAGACCCACGATCTGCTTGATCCGAGGGTTATCAAATAGCTTGGGCGAGAAATAGGCCCCTGCGGCGCGCTTGGACGCCTCGGCATAGGTCGGATAGGGCAGGACGGTGCCCGCCAGCGCCGACATCTTCAGCCGGTTGGCGATGGCCAGGGACCACAGCGCGATCTGTTCGCCCGCGCCTGCGCCCACGATGGTGGCCCCGACGGGACGACCCCGCGCGACCATGACCTTGACGAAACCGGTCGTGCGGCCCTCGGCCACCGCGCGGTCGTTCTCGTGGAAGGGCCAGCGCACGACGGTCAAGTTGATCCCGTGTTCCTTCTTCGCCTGCGCCTCGGTCAGGCCGACCTGTGCCAGTTCGGGATCGGTGTAGGTGGCCCAGGGGATGTGCCGGTCGGTGGCCTTCGCGGGCAGGCCGAACAGGGCCGACCGGATGACGATGCCCGCGTGATAGCCCGCCACATGGGTGAACATCAGGCCCCCCGCCGCATCGCCCACGGCATAGACGCGCCGGTTTGTCGTGCTGCGCAGGTCGGGGCCGACCTTGACCGCGCGGTCATGGGCGATACCACCCCGGTCCAGGTCCAGCCGGTCGAGGTTCACGCGCCGCCCGACCGCCACCAGCAGGTGCGTGCCGGTGAAGGCGCCCTGCGCGGTGTCCACCGTGATCGCGCCCGCCTGGCCCGACACGCGCGATGCGGGCGCA
Source organism: uncultured Rhodobacterales bacterium (assembly GCA_964473055.1). Lineage (GTDB taxonomy): Bacteria > Pseudomonadota > Alphaproteobacteria > Rhodobacterales > Rhodobacteraceae > UBA996. The sequence continues at coordinate 9,865 of CAYYOE010000062.1, forward strand.
TCCTCGACAATGCGGATACCTTCGGCGCGCAGCCTAGAAAGCACCACGGCGGCCGCCTCGGGGTCGTCCTTGCCCAGCGCCTTGGCCCCCTCGATCACCGTCACCTCGCAGCCCAGGCGCCGATGCGCCTGCGCCATCTCCATCCCGATGGGGCCACCCCCGATGACGATCAGGTGCGCGGGCCGTTCGCGCAGGTCGAACACCGTCTCGTTCGTCAGATAGGGCACGTCGGCCAGCCCTGGAATCGGCGGCACCAGGGGCGACGATCCCGTGGCGATGACGAAGCGGCGCGCGCGGATGATCGTGTCGCCCGCCTGAACCTCGGTCTTCGAGATGAACCGCCCCCAGTCGCGGATGACGGTGACGCCGAAGCCCTCGAACCGTTCCTGGCTGTCCATGGGCGCAATGGTGTCGATGACGCGGGCCACATGGTCCTTGGCGGCGGCATAGTCCACCGCAGGGTCGACCGGTGCCACGCCCAGACCCGCGCCCCCACGCATGGCCTGCGCCTGCTTGCCCGCCGCCAGCAGTGCCTTGGACGGCACGCAGCCATAGTTCAGACAGTCGCCGCCCATCTTGTGGCCTTCGACCAGCACCACCCGCGCGCCCATCTGGGCGGCGCCCGCCGCAATCGACAGCCCGCCCGATCCCGCGCCGATGATGCAAAGGTCCGTCTCGATGCGATTGCTCATGGCTCAGCCCCGCTTGAACAGCTTCAGGATCATCGGCAGCGCGGCCAGCGCGGCCAGCCCCAGGATCGGCAGCAGCACATGGGGCGCGAAGATGACGCCCAAGTCCGGCGTCTCGCCGCGGGCGAAGATCTCGCCCAGCCCCGCACCGACCGAGGTATAGACGATCGCCCCCGGGATGATGCCCACGAAGGTGGTCACCGCAAAGCGCCACAGCGGCACACCGACGAAGGCGGGGATCAGGTTCGACACGAAGAACGGCACAAGCGGGATCAGCCGCATCGTCAGCAGCATCGACCACTGGTTCGCGTCGATGCCGGCCTTGATCCGGCCCACCGCGCCGCCTGCCGTCTCCATTCGGGCGGCGAGCCTGTCGCCCAGTCCCCAGCGCACGGCGAGAAAGATCAGGCAGGCACCGATCGTGGCGCCCGTGATGTTGAACAGGGCACCCGGGAATGTCGCGAACAGGAAGCCGCCGGTCAGCGTGGCCAGCGTGGCCCCCGGCAGACTGAACGCCACGATCGCCACATAGGCCGCGATGAAGGCCACCACCGTCAGCCCGTAGTTCGCATCGCGGAAGGCAACCAGCGTTTCACGATTGGCGGCCAGCGCCTCGAACGTCAGATGGTCGCGCAGCAGGACCGCGCCCGCCACGGCGGCCAGAACGACAGCCACAAGGGGAAGGCGGCGGGCCAGGCCGCCCGGGCGCGCAAGATCCTCGGTCATGTCCGTCATCCTTCCAGGCTCCCGCACTGCCGTCATTCGTCCATTGCTCAGCTTCTAGATGCCGATGCCGCGCCAGTGGCGATAGCCCCATCACGCGCGGTTGATGCGGGTCGGCATGGGCGCGATCTGGGGACTGCAGACTGAAACATTCGGCCACGCGACAGCCCCGCGACACCCCGCTTTGTTGCAGCGGACGCGAATTGACAGGGCGGGCCCGACCGCGTATTGCCCGGGCTTCACGGATTTCTCCGTCCGAATCCCGGTGCCGATGGGCGCCGATCCAGGCGGGTCGACAGAAGGACAAAGGGCGATGAAGCGCACCTATCAACCCAGCAAGCTCGTCCGCGCCCGGCGCCACGGTTTCCGTGCTCGCATGGCCACCAAGGGCGGCCGCCTGGTGCTGAACCGCCGCCGCGCCCGCGGCCGCAAGAAGCTCTGCGCCTGATCCACGGAACCGGGGGGGCTGCCCCCATGGCCGATACCCCTGCCCCGGACAGCCCGTCCGGGGCTTTGTCCGTTGTGGGTGCGGCGGCGCCTGCGCGGCTGCGGCATCGGGCCGATTTCCTGAAGGCCGCCGCAGCGCATCGCCAGCACGCCCCGGCCTTCCTGCTGCAGGCCCGCGCGCGCGAGGATGGCGATGCGGCGGTGCGGGTGGGCTTCACCTGTTCCAAGAAGGTGGGCAACGCCGTCGCCCGCAACCGGGCCAAGCGCCGCCTGCGCGAGGCCGCCCGCCTGACCCTGCCCGCGCTGGCCCGTCCCGGCTGGGACTATGTGCTGATCGGACGGCCCGAGGTCACGGCCAGCCGCCCGTTTGCCGCGCTCTGCGCCGACCTGGCCGAGGCGATGGGCCGCGTGCACGACAGCCCCCTGCGCGGCCCGTACGACCCGCGTGGCGGCCGCAAGGGGAAGCATGCACCCAAGGCGCCCGCCCCATGACGCCGCTCGCCCGGATCGTCGCCCTGCCCGTCCGGGCCTATCGCCTGGTGTTCAGCCCCTGGGTCGGCCACAACTGCCGCTATCACCCGACCTGTTCCGCCTACGCGTTGGAAGCCCTGGAAAAGCACGGCGCCCTGCGCGGGTCGTGGCTGGCCTTGCGCCGCATCATGCGCTGCCACCCCTGGGGCGGATCGGGCGTGGACGAGGTGCCGGACCCGCCGCAGCGGAAATGACCGCCGGCGTCAGGATCCGACGCGCGGCCCCAGGCACATCATCGGCTCGCCAGATTGCTGCACCTCGTAGAGCTCGCGCGCGGCGGGGTCGTTCATGAAGCGGGCCTTCAGCCCGCGGGACGAGCGGAAGAACGTCCAGCACTGGTGGTCGTCGGGCGCATGCTCGTAGACGAAGCAGATCATGGGCCCCCCGTCGATCTGCGCGTCGTACCAGTATCCCTCCTGGCACTCGTCGCCCACGAAGGCCCAGCGCACGCGGCGATCCCGAAGATACTCCTCGATCCCGTAGACGATGCCGTTCTCGGCGAAGGTCAGGGTGCGCCCGGTGACGTAGGCCTCGAACTCTGGGCCGGTCATGGCGGATTGCGCCTGCACCGGCAGGGGCGCGGTAATGGTCAGGACAAGGGCGGTTGCGGTGGCAAGGGTGCGGATCATGGACCGGACCTTGCCAGAGGGGCCGCACCCGCGCCAGTCACATCCCCGCAATTGCTGGGCTGGGATAACGCATCATCGTACATCGAAGACACACGCGCTGGCGCAACGAAAGGGCATCGGATGGCCGCGGTCAGCCGCGGCACCGCCTGAGGTCTGCACTTTATGGCGACAGGTCAGGATGACCCCCGAGCGCGCGCTGGTGTCCCCAAAGCGGCTGGCCGATGGGGCGGCCATCCGCTGCCCGGGCCGCTTCGCGGCTGTTCCGGGCGGGGGTGCCGATCTGGCGATACATTGTCCCCGCCCGCCCTAGCGACGCGATGGATCGTCGGGATGCGGCGTCACGCCCACCGGGTCCTTGTGGATGATGACATCCGCCTGCGGATAGGTCTGCAGGATCGCCCGCCGCAACGCCGCGCCGATGGCGTGCGCGTCTTCCAGGCTTTGCGCGCCGTCCAGTTCCACATGCAGGTTCACGAAGACCCGGCTGCCCGCGCGCCGGGTTTTCAGGTCGTGATACCCGCGCACCCCCGGAAAATCGCCCGCGATCTGCCCGATCCCCGTGACAATGGCCGGATCGGCCGCGCGGTCCATCAGCGCGTCCCAGGCCCGGCGGAAGATCCGCACCGCCCCGACCGCCAGCATCGCCGCCGCCCCGAGCGCCACGATGCTGTCGATCTGCCCCAGCCCCAGCGCCGCCGAGGCCCAGAGCGACAGGATCGCGCCGACGTTCGGGATCAGGTCGCCCATGTAGTGCAGCGAATCCGCCCGCACCACCTGGTTGCCCGTCCGCGCCGCCACATGCCGCTGCCACAGCACGAGCCCCAGCGTCAGCACGATCGACACGACCATGACGAAGATGCCCACGCCTTCCGCCGCCAGGGGTGCCGCCTCGGCCCCCGCCAGCAGCCGCGCCCCGGCGGCCCAGCCGATGATCCCGGCCGAGATCAGGATGAACAGGCTTTGCCCCAGCGCCGCCAGATCCTCTGCCGAGCTATGGCCGAAGGCATGGTCCTCGTCGGGCGGCCGGGCCGCATAGGCGATGGCGGCCAGCCCCGCCAGCGACACCATCAGGTCCATCGCGCTGTCGGCCAGGCTGGCCGCAACCGACAGCGCGCCGGTCTGGCTGAACGCCCACAGCTTGAGGACGACCAGCGTCAGGGCGACGCTGACCGACAACAGGCCGGCAGACAGGTTCAGGCGGGTGGCGGACATGGCAGACTCG
>CAYYOE010000063.1:0-13847 GCA_964473055.1 uncultured Rhodobacterales bacterium
TCGCGCGGATGACGCGGGCGTCGATGACCGAGGTGATGACCGCGCAGTACATCCGGACCGCGCGGCTGAAGGGCGTGAGTTTCCCCAACATCGTGCTGCGACATGCCCTGCGAAATGCGCTGATCGCACCCTTCACGGTGATCATGCTGCAGTTCCCCTGGCTTCTGAACGGCGTGGTCATCGTCGAGACGCTGTTCAACTACAAGGGCTTCGGCTGGACGCTGGTGCAGGCCGCCTCGAACAACGACATCGAACTGCTGCTGGCCTGTTCGGTGGTGGCCGTGGTGGTGGTGCTGGTGACGCAACTGATCTCGGACGTGGGGTATGTGTTCCTGAACCCCCGCATCCGGGTGAACTGAGAGGGGCGCGGGGATGGATCCGATGACCTGGACGGGAATGCTGGGCCCGGTGATCGTGCCGCTGGCCGCCGCGCTGGCGGTGGCGCTGGGGCTGGCCGTGGTGGCGCAGGTCGCGCTGTCCTTCGTGCCTGGCGCCCAGGGACGGACCGAATACCGGGACGGGACGCTGGCGCTGCTGCGCGGGCCGGCCGACTGGGCGGGGCTGGCCGTGCGCTATCTGCTGCTGGCGCTGGTGGCGATGGCTGTGCTGCTGATCGTGGCGGGCATCGTTCTGCCCGATCCGGCCGACAAGGGCATCCTGGGTGCGATGGCCGCGCGGCTGTGGCCGGTGTGGGCCGCACTGGTGGTGTTGTTCGCGCTGTCGATCCGGTTCCAGCGTCGGCTCGGTCTCTACGGGCGGCTGATGTCGTCCACCGTGGGCATGATCGGGCTGGGGCTGGTGATGTTCTGGGTCTTCACAGCCCTGTTCGCGCCGCTGATCGCCACCCATGATCCCCTGAGTGTGGTGTCGGGGATGAAGAACGTGGTTCCCGGGACGCCGATGTCGCGGGGTGATGGCTATCCCTATTACATTCTGGGCGGCGACAATCTGGCGCGCGATGTGTTCAGCCGGGTGGTCTGGGGTGCGGCCGAGGTTCTGAAGATCGCCCCCTTCGCCACATTGTTCGCCTTCATGGTGGGCATCACGCTGGGCCTGCCGGCGGGGTATTTCGGCGGCTGGCTGGATACGGTGCTGTCATTCCTGGCGAACCTCGTCCTGGCCTTCCCGGTGATCCTGCTGTTCTACCTGCTGGTGACGCCCGAGATCGTGCAGACCGGCATTCCGCGGATCATGGCGGGGGTGCTGTTCCTGTTCCCCATCATCTTCCTTGTCGTCCTGTGGAACAGCCGGTTCCGCTTCGAGCCTGCGCGCAACGCGGTCTGGATCGGGGTGACACTGGTGGTGGGGCTGTGGCTGTATGCCGGGATCGCCTGGAACGCCGATCCGCTGGGGCTGGTGTCGATGCCGCCGAACGTGCTGGTGGTGTTCGTGTCGGTCGTGTTCGTGAACGCGCCCACGGTGTTCCGCATCGTACGGGGCCTGACGCTGGACATCCACACGCGCGACTATGTTCAGGCCGCGCAGACCCGCGGCGAGGGGTCGTGGTATGTGATGTTGTGGGAGATCCTGCCCAATGCGCGCGGCCCCCTGATCGTCGATTTCTGCCTGCGCATCGGCTACACGACGATCCTTCTGGGGACGCTGGGCTTCTTCGGGCTGGGGGTCAGCCCGGAAAGCCCCGACTGGGGATCGACCATCAACGAAGGGCGCAGGCTGTTGTCGATCTATCCGCATGCGGCGGTGGTGCCGGCGGCCGCGCTGATGAGCCTGGTGCTGGGCCTGAACCTGCTGGCCGACGGGCTGCGCGAGGAATCCCTGCGGGACTGACCTGTGACGGCCGGGGACGGGGGGCGCCGCCCCCCGGGCCCCCCGAGGTATTTGGGCAAGGGTGAAGGAACAACGGATGACGCAGGCGGATGAGCCGATCCTGAAGATCGAGAACCTGTCGATCAGCTTCTTCACGCGCGACCGCGAGATCCCCGCGGTCATGGATTTCTCGGTCGAGGTGCGCCCCGGCGAGGCGGTCGGACTGGTGGGCGAAAGCGGCTGCGGCAAGTCGACCGTGGCGCTGGGCGTGATGCGCGACATGGGCGCGACCGGGCGGATCGTCGGCGGGCGGGTGCTGTTCAAGGGGCGCGACCTGGCCGCGATGTCCGACGAGGACCTGCGCCACATCCGCGGCCGCGAGATCGCGATGATCTATCAGGAACCGATGGCCAGCCTGAATCCCGCCATGAAGGTCGGACGGCAGCTGATGGAAGTGCCGATGATCCATGAGGGGATTTCGGCCACGGAGGCGCGGGCGCGGGCGCGCGAGGTGGTGGCCGACGTGAAGCTGCCCGACCCCGACCGCATCCTCGACGCCTATCCGCACCAGTTGTCGGGCGGGCAGCAGCAGCGCATCGTCATTGCCATGGCGCTGATGGCGCAACCGGCGCTGCTGATCCTGGACGAACCCACCACGGCGCTCGACGTGACGGTGGAGGCGGCAGTGGTGGACCTCGTGCGCGACCTGCGGACGAAATACGGCACCTCGATGCTGTTCATCAGCCACAATCTGGGTCTGGTGCTGGATGTGTGCGACCGGATCTGCGTGATGTATTCGGGCGAGGCGGTGGAGACCGGCGCCATCCGCGACGTCTTCGACGAGATGCGCCATCCCTATACCCAGGCGCTGTTCCGCTCGATCCCGCTGCCCGGCGCCGACAAGACCGAGCGCCCGCTGGTGGCCATCCCGGGGAACTTCCCCCTGCCCCACGAGCGCCCCCCGGGCTGCAACTTCGGCCCGCGCTGCAGCTATTTCGAGGCCGGGCGCTGCGATGCCGCCGAGGTGCCGATGGTGACGGTCCCCGGCAATGCGCGGCACTCCACCCGTTGCCTCAGGTCGGAAGAGATCGACTGGGCACGCCCGCCTGCCCCGCCCGTGGCCGTGGCACGCAATCCGCCTGGCGACGTTGTCCTGCGCATGGAGGACCTGAAGAAGTACTACGAGGTCGCGGGCGGCATGTTCGGCGGCGGCGCGGCCAAGGTGGTCAAGGCGAACGAGACCCTGTCCTTCGAGGCCCGCGAGGGCGAGACCCTGGCGATCGTCGGAGAATCGGGTTGCGGCAAGTCCACGCTGGCCAAGGTGCTGATGGGGCTGGAGACCGCGACCGACGGCAAGATCCTGCTGTACAACCAGGACATCCAGGACACCCCAATTGCGGCGCGCAACACCGATACGGTGTCCTCGGTGCAGATGGTGTTCCAGAACCCTTTCGACACCCTGAACCCGTCGATGAAGGTGGGCCGCCAGATCACGCGCGCGCTGGAGGTCTTTGGCGAGGGCGGGTCCGAGGCGGGGCGCCGGGCCCGGATGCTGGAACTGCTGGATCTGGTGAAGCTGCCCCGCGCCTTTGCCGACCGGATGCCGCGGCAGTTGTCGGGCGGTCAGAAGCAGCGTGTGGGGATCGCCCGCGCCTTTGCCGGCGGGGCGAGCATCGTGGTCGCGGACGAACCCGTGTCTGCGCTGGATGTCAGCGTGCAGGCGGCGGTGACGGAACTTCTGATGGACATCCAGCGCCGGAACCGCACGACGCTGCTGTTCATCAGCCACGACCTGTCGATCGTGCGTTACCTGTCGGACCGGGTGATGGTGATGTACCTCGGCCATGTGGTGGAACTGGGCACCACGGATCAGGTCTTCAGCCCGCCCTACCACCCCTATACCGAGGCGCTGCTGTCCGCGGTGCCCATTGCCGACACGCACGTCAAGAAGAAGCGGATCGTGCTGGAAGGCGATATCCCGTCCGCGATGAACCCGCCACCGGGCTGCCCGTTCCAGACACGCTGCCGCTGGAAGGACCAGGTGCCGGGCGGTCTTTGCGAGCGCGAGGTGCCACCGCAGGTGACGGTAGCACCGGGCCATCAGATCAAGTGCCACCTGTCCGCCGAGGTTCTGGCCGGGATGGAGCCGGTGATCGAGATTGCAGCCGAATAGCTGGCCGCGACGTCGACTTGCGCCCCGGCGCCCGACTACCCACCTTCGGGACAGGAGGTCGCGCCCATGCATCTTGCCCGTATCCTGCTGATGGTTCTGGCTGCCGGTGGTCTGACGGTCGCTGTCGGGATGTGGCTGGCCCCGGGTGGGGCCGGACCAGAGGATGTGCCGGTTCACCAGGTCGTGGGCCTGGTGGCGCTGGTGGGGGCGCTGGTCGTCGCACTGGCCTGGCGGCGGTTCCGGCAGCGGTGACAGGGGTTCCCGACGACAATGTGCTGACCGAGGCGGGTCTGTCCCCCTCAGGCGGCGGTCGCGTGCTTGTCCTGGCCTGCGGCGCCCTTGCCCGGGAAATCCTTGAGCTGATCCGTCTCAATCGCTGGGACCACATCGACCTGGCCTGCCTGCCGGCAATCCTGCACAACACGCCCGACCGCATCCCCGAGGCGGTCGAGGCGGCGGTGAAGCGGCACCGCCAGGACTATGGGCGGATCTGCGTGGTCTATGCCGATTGCGGAACCGGGGGCCGGTTGCAGGCGCTTTGCGACCGGCTGGGGGTCGAGATGGTGGAAGGCCCCCACTGCTATGCCTTCTTCGACGGAATCGCAGCCTTTGCCGAACGGGGCGAGATCACCGCCTTCTACCTGACCGATTTCCTTGTCCGGCAGTTCGACGCCTTCGTGATCCGTCCGCTCGGGCTCGACCGGCACCCCGAGTTGCGGGACGCCTATTTCGGCAACTACGAGACGCTGGTCTATCTTGCCCAGACCGAAGATGCCGACCTGGACGTTCGGGCGCGCGCCTGTGCCGCACGTCTGGGCCTGGCGTTCGAACGGCGGTTCACCGGGTATGGCGACCTTGCGCCCGCGATGACCCGCTGGGCCGAATCCTGACCTGCGCGGCGATCCACGCGCCAAAGCGACCTATTCGGCGCCGGGAAAGAACAGCTGCTCTCCGCCGACCGTGAAGCTGGCAATGGCGGCCTGGCCCGCGTCCGAAAGAATCCAGTCGATGAACGTCTGGCCCGGTTCGGCCTTCACATGGGGGTGCATTTCGGGGTTCACCAAGATGATGCCGTAGGGATTGAACAGCACCGGGTCACCCTGAAAGACGATTTCCAGCGGACCGCGGTTGGCAAAGGACAGCCAGGTGCCGCGGTCGGTCAGGGCGTAGGCGGGCACTTGCACCGCGGTGTTCAGCGTCGCCCCCATCCCCGACCCGGTGGACAGATACCACGGCCCATCGGGGTCGATCCCCGCGCCGGTCCACAGCGCGACCTCGGCCACATGGGTGCCGCTGTCGTCCCCGCGCGAGGCAAAGGGCGCCTCGGCCCGGGCGATCGCGGCCATGGCTGCGGCAGCGGTTTCGGCATCCCGCACACTTGCCGGGTCGTCGCCGGGGCCGACGATGACGAAATCGTTGTACATCACATCGAAGCGCTGGACGCCGTAGCCTTCGGCGACGAAGCTTTCTTCCTGCGCGCGGGCATGGACGAAGACGACATCGGCATCACCGCGCCGTCCGGTTTCAAGCGCCTGTCCGGTGCCCTGTGCCACAACGCGCACTTCGATTCCGGTCTCTGCCTGGAACATCGGCAGGATGTGGCTGAACAGGCCCGAGTTCTCGGTCGAGGTAGTGGACGCAACAGTGATGAAGTCCTGCGCCTGGGCAGGCATGGCGCACACAAGCGCAAGTCCGGTTGCAGCGGTCAGGAAACAGCGGCGCGTCCGGGTCATGGTTTCTCTCCTTGCGTTACCAGATCAGATCGCCTGCAAGGAAGGCACGGGCCTCGGGCGCCTCCGGCCCGGCGAAAAAGTCCGCCGCAGCCTGATGCGCGACCAGCCGGCCGCGATGCAGGAAGGCCACTTCTTGCGCCAGGCGACGCGCCTGACCCAGATGGTGCGTGGTCATGACAATGGTGATGCCCTCGGCGGATATGCTTTCGATCATCTCCTCGATGATCCGCGTGGCCGAAGGATCGAGCGACGATGTCGGCTCGTCCAGGAACAGCACCTGCGGCTGCATGGCCCAGGCGCGGGCCAGCGCCAGCCGCTGCTGTTCGCCCCCCGACAGCAGCCGAGCAGGGCGGTCCGCCATGGCCTTGAGGCCAAAACGGTGCAGCGTCCGCACCACGACCTCGCGCCGGTCGGGGGCCCCCATGCCCTGCAGGGCCAGCGGATAGTCGATGTTCGCGGAAACGGACCGGCGCAACAGCACGGGGCGCTGAAAGACCATCGCCTGCGCATTGACCCTATCCCTGCCGTCGGCCCACATCCTGCGGCCTTCCGTGGGATCGATCAGCCCGTGGCAGAGACGCAGCAACAAGCTCTTACCGGCGCCGTTCGCCCCCATCACCACCAGTCTGCGCGCGGCCTCGATGCGGATCGTGATCTCCGACAGAAGACGCTTGCCGCCCACTGCATAGCCCGCCCCTTCCAGCCGCAACGGCAGGATCGAAGGCGAAAGATCGCGCGCAGCCTTCATCCTAGCCGCCCCCTTGCCCATTGCCCTGCCCCCCAGGCCGCGGCGTTCAGCGTCAGGGTCAGCCCCATCAGGACGATTCCGAGTGCGACCGCCAGCCCAAGGTTGCCGCGGCTCGTCTCCAGGGTGATGGCGGTGGTCATCGTGCGGGTGTGGCCCGCGATGTTGCCGCCGACGATCAGCACCGCGCCGACCTCGGCGCTGGCGCGACCGAAACCGGCCAGCACGCCGGTCAACAGGCTGACGCGCCCATCCCACAGCAGCGTCGGCACCGCGCGCAGACGGCCCGCGCCAAGACTGCGCAACTGCTCGCGGTATTCGGCCCACAGATCCTCGACCACGGACCGCGTCAGCGACACGACGATGGGCAGGATCAGCAGCGTCTGGGCGATGATCATCGCGGTGGGCGTGAACAGCAGCGCCAGCGACCCCAGCGGCCCCGAACGCGACAGCATCAGATAGACGACCAGCCCGGCCACCACGGGCGGCAGGCCCATCAGCGCGTTGAAGATGACGATCACCGCCCCGCGCCCCGGGAACCGCGCCAGGGCAAGCGCCGCGCCCAGCGGCAGGCCGATGGCGCAGGCCATCAGCACCGCGGTCAGGGTGACACGCAGCGACACGCCGATGATCTGCATCAGCGCGGGATCGCCCGCTGCGATCAGGGCGAAGGCCATTTCGAAGGGGCCGTCCATGCAGAATCCTTGCAGGTTCGACTGGCATCGAAACAGGAATTCAGTTAGGGATCAAACGCGGAAATTCTGCATACGATCACATGTCAATGCTTGAACATCTCGACGATCACTCAGCATCACCGCCCTTCATGACCACGGCAGAGGTCGCCGACTACCTGCGCGTGAAGGAGCGGACGATCTACGAGATGGTCGCGCGTGGGACGATTCCCTTCAGCCGGACCACGGGCAAGCTGCTGTTCCCGCGTCGCCTGGTCGATGCGTGGCTGGAAGCGCAGACCGAACTTCCCTCCCCCCACATTGCTGCCCCACCGCCGATCTATGCCGGATCGAGCGATCCGCTGCTGGAATGGGCGCTGCGCCAGTCCGGCAGCGGGCTGGCGGTTCTGGCGCGCGGATCACGGCAGGGGCTTCGTGAACTGGCCGAAGGGCGCGCGGCGCTGGCGGGCTGTCACCTGATCGACCCGGAAAGCGGGGCGTGGAACCTGTCCGCGGTTAAGGCGCACCTGCCGGGAACGACGCATGTGCTGATCCACTGGGCGCGGCGGACCCAGGGCCTGATCACGGCGCGGGGCAACCCCTTGCGGATCACGGGGCTGCGCGACGCGATGTCCCGGGGACTGCGCTTTGCGGTCCGGGCAGACGGGGCGGGATCACAACGCCTGCTCGATGTGCTGCTGGCCCGCGAGGGGATGGCCGCGGGCGACCTCAACACCATCGCGCGCCCCGCCGAGACCCATGCAGACCTTGCCGCGCTGATCGAGACGGATGAGGCCGACTGCGGTCTCGGGATGCAGGCGGCTGCAGGGACGCTCGGGTTCCTGCCCCTTGTGGACGATGAAAGTTTCGACCTTGCCATGTCCCGGCGCGACTATTTCGAGCCACCGGTCCAGACCCTGCTGGCCTTTGCCCGCACCGAGACGTTTGCCCGCCGTGCCGCGCATCTTGGCGGCTACAGCCTGGCCGACCTCGGGCGCGTGCTCTGGAACGGCTGAGGGCGGCTTACCAGCCCGACCAGGGGAACGGCTTTTCCTCGGTCGCGAAGGTCTGGAAGCGGGCGGTCTTGCCGAACCAGCGGGCCATGCCCTCGCCGAAGACGCGCAGCCGTTCGTTGGGCTGACCGTTGTCGACCAGCTTGGCGATGACCTGCAGGATGGCGGCCACGACCAGGAGGGTGGTGGCGAGGCTGGTCAGGGCGGCGAGGATCACCATCCAGACGATTCGCAGCCACAGGGGGTCGGGCCGGTCGTAGGTTTCGTCGGCTTGGCCTTCGGTCATCGGGGTCTCCCTTCGGTCGGTCATGCCCCCCGAGATGGGCTTGGGGGGATGCAGGCGCAAGTTTGAACTGACGGGCCCACCGGTGCCTTGATCGGGATCAGGGCCACGGCAGGGCAGTTTGTGCACATGTGCACAAACGTCCATACCATTGATTTTCAACAACAACACCAATGCACGTTCAGGTTTTGGAAACCATTCTGACCAAGGCATGAAACTGCCGACAGGCAACGTTGCGCGCCACGGGACCGCCTACCCTGCGTGAGTCGCGGCACCGTCGGGTGGTGCGGCCATCGCGGCGCAAAGTGTCGCCACGGCGGGGTGCGGAAAGCGCCGCGGCAGCGTCACGGCGAGGAATACCTCTTCGATGGCGGGCAGAGCCGAGGCAACGGCAAGGCGGCCAGAGACAAGTTCGTCCTGCACGACGATGGGCGGCAGCACGGCAAGGCCCGCATCGGCGCGAGCCAGAAGTCGCAGCATGGCCATGTCGTCGGCTTCGGCCGCGATGCGCGGCACGACACCGAGCCGCGCAGCCATCGCGTCGATCCCCGCGCGCAAGGTGCTGCCGGGTGCGGGCAGAACCAGCGGGGCAGCGAGAAGCCCGGCAAGCGTCGCCCCAGGCAGGCCGGCCAGTCGCGCGGGCGTTCCGATCAGCGCGGCAGGCTGGCGCGCGATCTGCTGCACCTGCCAACTGGCCCACGGCACACCGGGCGAGGCGGCTGTGGGCAAGGCCGCAGGCGCCACGTCGGTCAGCACCACATCGAGCGACAGGTCGGCAAGCGCGGCCAGAAGTTCCGCCTGGCTGCCCGACCGCAGAACCACGCCCTGCCCCATGGTGACCAGGGGCGCGACGAACCGCATCTGGAAGTTGCGCGACAGCGTGGCCAATGCGCCGACCCGCAGCGGCCGGTCCGACAGGTCGCCCCGCGCCAGCGTCGCCGACAGCGCGCCTTCACTGGCAAAGATCGCGTCGGCATGGGCCAGCGCGATGTGCCCCGCCTCGGTCAGGCGCAGGCCCCGGCCGACCCGGTCGAACAAGGCGTGTCCCAGACGATCCTCGAAGGCGCGCAACTGCGCCGACAGGGCCGATGGCGACAGATTCAGCCCGCGTGCGGCGCCGGTCAGCGTGCCGTCGTGTGCGACCGCGTGGAACAGGCGCAGGTGGTGCAGGTTCAGGGTGGGAGGAAGCGCCATGGGCATAATCGTTCGATAGCATCGAACAAAAGCGCGAAAAAGATGTAATATCCTGCCCTGTGGTATTCGGACTATGGCCCCTCGGCCAATCCGCGGGGTCGCAACGCCCCCGCCACCAACCGGGGGACCCTGCATGGACCTGACGGCCGACATCGCCGCTGCCCTGCTGCGGCAGGTGCAATCGCCCACCCTGTCCTTCCTGATCGGGGGCATGGTGCTGGCCGCGCTGGGCAGCCGGCTGGAGATCCCCGACGCAGTCTACCGCTTTGTCGTCGTGGTCCTGCTGTTGAAGATCGGCCTTGGCGCGGGGATCGCGATCCGCAACGCCACCCTGTCCGAGGTCGTCCTGCCCGCGCTGGCCGCGGCGGCGGTCGGCGTGGGCATCGTCGGGCTGGGACGGATCACGCTGTCGCGGATGCCAGGGGTCAGCCGGGCGGACGGCATGGCCACGGCGGGCCTGTTCGGGGCGGTGTCGGCCTCGACCCTCGCGGCCGGGATGGTGATGCTGGAAGAGGATGGCGTGGCCTTCGAGGCCTGGTTGCCCGCGCTCTACCCGTTCATGGACATTCCGGCGCTGCTGGCGGCGATCGTGCTGGGGCGCATGGGCGAGGGGGGGCGGCTGTCGTTGCGGCAGATCGTGGTGGACAGCCTGCAGGGCGCGGCGCTGTCGGCGCTGCTGCTGGGGTTGGCGATCGGGCTCATGGCGCGGCCGGAACCGGTCTATGCACAGTTCTACGAACCGCTGTTCCGGGGCCTTCTGTCGATCCTGATGCTGGTCATGGGGATGGAAGCCTGGACACGGCTGGCCGAGGTGCGGCGGGTGGCGCATGTCTATGCCGCCTATGCAGTAGCGATGCCCTTCGTGCATGGTGCGCTGGGGTTCGGGCTGGGCTGGGCGGTGCATCTGGTGACAGGGTTCTCGGCCGGGGGGGTGGTGCTGCTGGCGGTGATAGCGGCATCCAGTTCCGACATTTCGGGCCCGCCCACGCTGCGCGCGGCCCTGCCGAAGGCGAACCCCGCAACCTATGTCGGGTCGTCGACCGGGCTGGGAACGCCTGTCGCCATCCTGTCGATCCCGCTGTGGATGGCACTGGCCGAAGTGCTGATCGGCTAGGGTCTGCGACGCGTTGGCGGGCCTAGGGATGCGCGGGGGGCGGTCTTGATCGGCGGTTGTCGGGGTTGGCTGTGGCCCGTTGGTCACCACACAGGGCAACGGATGGCCGCGGTCAGCCGCAGCGCCGCCGGGGTCTGTGCTTTATGGCGTCAGGTCATTGCGACGGGCGAACACGCGCCGACGTCGCCAAAGCGGCTGGCCGTGGGGGCGGCCATCCGCTGCCCGGGCCGCTGACGCGGCTGATCCGGGCGGGGTGCCTCGTTCGATCGGTGCCCGACCCACACTCGAACTCCGTTCCCGGCCATCAGCGCTCGACGGTCACCCGCGAACGATAAACCCGCCACCGCCCCTACAGCGCCGGCCCCAGTGCGGGACGCGCGCCGCCGAACCGGTCGAAGCGGAAGCGCGCCAGGTCGTGGCCCGGGGCGTTGCCCGCCAGCAGATCGGCCAGCACGCGGCCCACCCCCGGCCCGATGCCAAAACCGTGCCCGCTCATCCCCGTGGCGGCGATCAGGCCGGGGATCGCCGCGACCCGGTCGATCACCGGCACGATGTCGGGCAGGCTGTCGATCATCCCGGCCCAGGCGGACCTGATCCGCACCGGGGGCAGCATGGGGAACGCGCGCTGGAAATCGGCGCGGATGCGCTCGACCCGCGCCGCATGTGGGCGGGGATCGAGCGTGCGATGCTGCTCGAACGGGCTGGCGCGATCCGGGTCCCAGCGGCGCGGTGTCGTCCAGCCGTCGGGGTAGCCCGCGGGTGCTGCGGGGATCAGGCGGGTGGACCAGGGATCCTCGGCCCAGGTGCGGACCCATTTGCCGAAGTGGCGCAGGGCATCGGGGCCAATGGGGAATTCGTGGAAATCGCCGGGCGCAAGCGAATAGCCCCCGTCCCCACGACGCCGGAAGGCGAAGCGGGCATCGGTGGCGTTGCCCGCGAAGATGTCGGGCAGGGGCTCGGTGGCGGCGACCGTGGCGCGCACCGACAGTTGCGGCAGGCGCACCTCATGCGCGGCAAGGAACAGCGATGACCACGCGCCCCCCGCCAGCACCACCTGGTCGCAGGCGATGCGGCCATGTTCCGTGATGACCCCGGTGATCCGCCCCGCCGCGATGTCCAGCGCGCGCGCGGCGCAGCCTTCGTGCAGCGTGGCGCCGGCACGTTCCGCCAGCCGCGCGATGGCGGGCACGGCGGTGAAGGGTTCGGCCCGGCTGTCGGTCGGTGTCCAGAGCGCGGACCGCCAGTCGCCCCGGTGACCGGGAAACATCGCATCGACCTCGGCGCGGGTCAGCATCCGGGTGGTCAGGTCGTGGCGCTCGGCCAGGGTCAGGAACGCTTCATGCCGCGCGGTGTCCCTGGGGGTATTCGCCAGATACAGCACGCCGTGGCGGGCAAGCCCGGTGGCCCCCTGCGCCTCCGCATCCAGGTCCACCCACAGGCGTTGCGCCTCCAGCACGAGGGGGATTTCGGCCTCGTCCCGACCCTGCACCCGGATCCAGCCCCAGTTGCGGCCCGACTGCTCGGCGCCCACCCTTCCCTTCTCCACCAGCGCCACCCGCAGGCCGCGACGCGCGGCATAGAGCGCGGCAGTCACGCCGATGATGCCGCCGCCGATGACAACCACATCGGCGCGCGCGGGGGGCGGGGCGGGATATGTCGGGCGACAGTGGACCCCGAGGGGGATGGTCATTCGGTCAGCGTGTCCACCAGGCGCCGCACCAGCGTCTCGCCCGCCTCGAACTGCGCCACCGAGATGAATTCGTCGGCCTGGTGCGCCTGGGCGATGTCGCCGGGGCCACAGACGACGGCGGAATAACCGCGTTCCTGGAACTGCCCGGCCTCGGTGCCGTAGCTGACCACATGGGTGCCGTTGTCGCCGGTCAGGCGGCGGACCAGGTTTTCGGACAGGCCGTCGGATTCCGGGACCAGCGGCGGGATGGCGAAGTATTCCTCGATCGTGATGGCGCAATCCGGGTGGACGGCCCGCATGGCGGCCTCGATCCGTGCGGCGGCCGCCCGGATTTCGGCGCGCCACTGGTCGGGGGTTTCGTCGGGCATGCAGCGGAATTCAAGCGTGACGCGGCACTCGCCCGCAGTGATGTTCTGGGCGGTTCCCCCCTGGATCAGGCCGGTGTGGAGCGTGGTGTGCGGCGGGTCGAACAGGGCAGCGACAGTCGAAGGTGTCGCCGCGCGGATCTCGGCGTTGCGGTCGTTCAGCCAGTCGATCAGCCGCGCGGCCTCCATGATCGCCGAGACGCCATAGGGCAGCAGCGAGGAATGCACCTCGTGCCCGCGCACGGTGACGTGGAACCCCGCGCCCCCCTTGTGGGCGGTGACCGGGCGCATCAACGACGGCTCGCCCACGATCACCGCGGCAGCGGGCGGCAGGGCAGCCCGCATCGCGTCGATCATCGGCGGCGCCCCGGTGCAGCCCACCTCCTCGTCGTAGGACAGCGCGATCTGCAGCGGGCGACGCAGCGGGCGCGACAGGGCATAGGGCACGGCGGCCAGCGCGAGCGCGTCGAACCCCTTCATGTCGGCGGTGCCGCGCCCGTAGAGCCGCCCGTCACGCTCGGTCACGGTCCAGGGATCGGACGCCCAGTCCTGCCCGTCCACCGGCACCACGTCGGTGTGCCCGGACAGCACGATGCCGCCCGGCTCCTGCGGCCCGACATTGGCGAAGAGCGCGGCCTTCGTGCCCTCGGCGTTCCACACACGGGTGGCCGCGACCCCGTGACCGGCCAGCCAGTCCTCGACGAAATCGACCAGCGGCAGGTTGGTGTCGCGACTGACCGTGGGGAAGGCCACGAGGCGGGACAGGAGGTCGCGGGCAGAGAGATCGGTCATGGGACTTTCCAGGATGGACGCATGAGCGTGGCCTGCGCCGCGTCCGCGGTCAAGGCGCTGCCGGTGGCGGCTGCCCACCAGGCCGGGCGGGCCGAACGGGGGGCTGTCTGCCCCCCGCCGCGCGCCCGTGCGGGCGCACGCCCCCCGAGGATATTTCGACCATATCGAAGCAGGGCCACCGGCAAGGCAATCATGCCTCTGCTTCGAGATGGTTCAAGTATCCCGGGGGGAAGGGCCGCAGGCCCTTGGGGGGCAGCGCCCCCCCCCCTGCGCCCCGGCCGCGATCAGAGCGAGGTTACCCAGAGGA